>JABAHL010000065.1:0-271 GCA_019353055.1 Faucicola osloensis | reverse complement strand
GCCAGTAGGCAATGGCGCGCTTTCTTAGGTCTTGGTCGTATAGGTTCGGCATGGCACTATCTATCTATGAAAATTTAAATTGTGTTCATTATAATATAGGTTTAACTATATGTTTGATAGGGCAATCAAAAACCAAGTCAAATTCGACTATGTATTAGCTGATTCTTGGTTTTCAGCCAAAGCGACATTCAAACATATTCGTAAAGCTAACAAGCATTTCATCTTTGCGTTAAAGTCAAATCGCTTGGTGGCTTTAACCCCGGATGATAGA
>JABAHL010000064.1:0-280 GCA_019353055.1 Faucicola osloensis | reverse complement strand
CTCCCTCGGCCTGTAAACCTCATCTCCGTACCCCAAACAGGCATAACCGTCGCGGGCCCACGGCGGTCCTCCAATGATTTCTGAACTCGACTCGGGCAACTCAGGCGAAACGCAGCGCTTCTTAGCCGATGGCTGACACGGCTCTGGAGGGAAGTTGAGTTTGGCTTTGTCGCCGCGGATGTGCTTGGCGGCTTCGTCGTAGGCTCGAGCGGCCTCCTCTGCGGTGTTGTAGGTTCCGAGCCAGACCCGGACGCCTTTGCGTGGGTCCCTTATCTCCGCC
>JABAHL010000062.1:0-293 GCA_019353055.1 Faucicola osloensis | reverse complement strand
TATGAAGGCTATGCCCTCCCGCATGCCATTCTTAGGTTGGATCTTGCTGGTCGTGACCTTACTGATGCCCTGATGAAGATCTTGACTGAGAGAGGGTACTCCTTCACCACTACTGCAGAGCGGGAAATTGTTAGGGACATCAAAGAGAAGCTTGCTTATGTTGCTCTTGATTATGAACAAGAGCTTGAGACTGCCAAAAGTAGCTCTGCTATCGAAAAGAGCTATGAGCTGCCTGATGGGCAAGTAATCACAATTGGAGCAGAAAGGTTCCGATGCCCTGAAGTTCTCTCCCA
>JABAHL010000060.1:0-295 GCA_019353055.1 Faucicola osloensis | reverse complement strand
ACCAGCCGTACTAGAACTACTTGACACCCTAGACAGCTACATCCCAGAACCAGAACGTGCGATTGACAAACCATTCTTGATGCCAATCGAAGACGTATTCTCAATCTCTGGTCGTGGTACAGTTGTAACCGGTCGTGTAGAATCAGGCGTCATCAAAGTTGGTGAAGAAATTGAAATCGTTGGCATCAAACCAACCGCAAAAACCACCTGTACTGGCGTTGAAATGTTCCGTAAATTGCTAGACGAAGGTCGTGCAGGCGAGAACTGTGGTGTACTACTACGTGGTACCAAACGT
>JABAHL010000059.1:0-295 GCA_019353055.1 Faucicola osloensis | reverse complement strand
GATGGCGACAAGCGCCAGCCCGATGCTGGCGAGGGTGCCGCTAATTGATATAAGGGTATCGATTGATTGGTCTGTGTGTGCCACTGCGATGTACTTCCTTGCTAGCTAACTACATACTATACGACAATACATCGTATAATATAGCATATTCGGCTATTATACATCAATGTGTCGCAGAAACGGTTATCGGTCAGCCCTGTGACGGGTGAAGTTTATGTCACATTAACCAACAATTCTAATCGTGGCGTTTCATATCCGGTAGATGCAGCTAACCCACGTAACTATGCTACCAACA
>JABAHL010000006.1:0-126065 GCA_019353055.1 Faucicola osloensis | reverse complement strand
GCAATCGCAGCTGTTAGGGTTGTTTTACCATGGTCAACGTGTCCAATGGTGCCTACGTTAACGTGTGGTTTAGTACGTTCAAACTTGGCCTTTGCCATAATTTAATCCTCTGATCATTGTTAAACTGTTAGCAATACCCTAGCTCAAAGCTATAAACCAACTGGTATATCTGTATTGCCAGTGCGGTGTTGCCAATTTGAGTGTTGCTAGGTCACTAAAATAGCAAATTTAACATAAATTTCAAGTTTTTTCCATAGCCTTCATCTTTATGGTCAAACTTTTTTGTTATTGCTAAAACAAAAGGCAACACATCTGTGCTGCCTCAACTATTTTTTGGTTTCTATCAATTATTTTCTATAAAACTGGAGCTCATACCGAGAGTTGAACTCGGGACCTCTCCCTTACCAAGGGAGTGCTCTACCTCTGAGCTATATGAGCAAAACTTTGGTTTAGAATAATGGAGCGGGTGGCGGGAATCGAACCCGCACCATCAGCTTGGAAGGCTGAGGTTCTACCACTAAACTACACCCGCAATGCGACCCGCCCAAGCATACTGGACTTACTGTTAACGTGATTAGGGAATATTCAGATAACAATAGCAGGTAAATGGTGGTGGGGGAAGGATTCGAACCTTCGAAGCTCTCGCAACGGATTTACAGTCCGTCCCCTTTGACCGCTCGGGAACCCCACCATAGTTGTCTTTCAAGGTACGCTTAACACGATGTGTTAAAGGATGGTGCCGGCTGCCGGAGTCGAACTGGCGACCTACTGATTACAAGTCAGTTGCTCTACCAACTGAGCTAAGCCGGCGTATCGCTTGAAAGTGGTGAGCATTTTAGCAAATATTTTTAATCTTGCAAGCGTTTTTTTAGTTTTTTTTCATTTTTTTTGCTAAAACGTAAATTTAATGATTCAAATCCGCATTTTAGGCGCTGTGCACCGCTTATTTGCTACCTAAACCCTAATACATCAACAACACTGATGCAATAATCAGCGCAATGATTACCACAATCATGATTGCGACTGTGGCGTTTTTCTTTGCCGCAGGTTTTGTTGGCGCAGTCTCCATTGCCGCATGGTTCATTGGCGCAGGTTGCATCGCATCAGCGTCTACTGTGCTCACTGGCGATGGTTGCGCTGGCTGAACGGCTGAGACCTGAACCGATGGGACAACGGGCTGTGATGGTACTGGCACTGCCTCAGTGACGACAGGCGGCTGAGATGGTGTATTAAGTATTGGCGATGGTGAGTTATCAACGCTTGCTACATCCACTGTTGTCGGTGTAGAGGGTAAGGATTTTGCGACGTGAGTGTTGCTCAGCTGCTCGCTAGGTAAAAAATCTTGCGTGGTAACGACATCTATCACAGGCGCGGTGTTGGATTCAGCGTTCGGTGATATGGGCTCAACCGATTTATCCAACTCAGTTTGGGTATGAATGTCAGTGGTGGGTGTGAAATTCTCAATATCTTGTAAACCATCGAGAAAACTAGCATCGTCCAGTGCATCGACTGGGGCATTTACCACCAAAAATACCAAGTCAGCAAAGGCAAGTTCATCGGTGGCTTGCAAAGCATGGGCGTCTGTACTGATACGCTCACCATTGATAAAGGTACCATTGCTTGAGCCTAGGTCTTGCACATACAGCTGCTCACCAATACGGTTAATCTTGGCGTGTTGGCGAGAGATTTGTGAGGTTGCTAATACCAAATCATTGCTATCACTACGCCCGATGCTTAAGCTTTTATCAATATCAATGGTTAAATCCGCCAACGCTGGTGACAGCCCAATAAGTTGCCATAAAGTGCCTTGCCAGTTGTCGGTAAGGTTCATCGTATTCACTGCATTAGTTTGCTGATTGTCCATGCAAGTCTCCTACTCCTAATGGGTATTTAATAGTATCATTATGCTTGGCATTATGGGACATTTTTAGGGATTTGTCACGGTGATGGTCTGCACCGCAGGCGGGGTCGCAATCACCACAGGCGTTTGCGCTATTTTTGCGCTCTGCCCTGTCTGCCCTGTAGATTGGGTGACGGTAGATTGGGTAATGGGCGCTTGGGTGATGGTCGCTTGAGTAACGGTACTGTTCGCTTGGCGACTCACGCTTGTGGTCGATGAACTGCCTGTGCGAGACACATTTGCTGACACGGGCGTGACGATATCGACACCATTGGCATACACTCTTGGGGTGTTTGATAAGCTTTGCTCAGCTGGGGTAACCAAGTCGTCTGTTGGCAATTTGACGCCATTTTGCACCGTACTGGTATTGGGGAACATGGCGTTGACGTTGAGCGGGATTTGTTTGAGCGTACCGTTTTTATCAATTACCAGTTGCATGGTACGAATACCGTCTAAGCTTTTTTCGGTCACGCTTGCCACCGCGCTACCATTACGCAAAATGGTCGGCTGTAAAAAGACAATCAGATTGGTTTTGTCCGAGTTTTTGCTTTTTGAGCGAAATAAATTACCAAGAATCGGCGCATCACCCAATCCTGGGACTTTTTGCTGACCATAGGTGCTGTTATCCCGCATCAACCCACCCAATGCCACGGTTTGTTGGTTATCCGCTAAAATAGTGGTTTTGATTAAATTCTTGTTGGTGACGACACCGCTCACGTTATTGAGGGTACCGTCGACAATGGAGGACACTTCCTGCGAAATCTCAAGTCGCACTGAGCCATTATCACCAATATGCGGAATGACATTGAGATTGATACCGACATCTTGACGGCTCACGGTCTGAAACGGCGTGGTTGAGGAGTTACTTGCCGTGGTATAAGAGCCGGTCACAAATGGCACGTTCTGCCCTACCAAAATATTGGCTTTTTCGTTATCCAACGTCAAAATAGAGGGCATGGATAACAGATTGGCATTGTTGGTTTTATTGATGGCTTGCAAAATCGCGCCATAAAACTCACGATTACCGTTACTATCGGTTTTACTAGTACCAATCCCCAATAGCGCGCCTGCCACGGAGGCTGCCGCCGTACCTGGGGTTTTCCTTAATATCTCAGATGCCAGACCTACTGCAGATGCACCGATGTTATTAAAGTTAATCACCCCTACGCCGCTATTGGCATTGCCCATTGCCCATTGCACGCCAAGTTGCTGGGTATCATTGCCTGAGATTTCCATAATCGCCGCTTGAATCAACACTTGGTCACGGCGGGTATCTAGCTCATTAATAGCGTTTTCGATTTCTACCATTAACTCTGGGTTAGCATTGACGATGACGGAGTTTTGGGTTTGGTCAGCGATAATACTAAAAGGTCGACCTTGATAGCCGTTGTTTTGCGCAGTCGTTGTGTTGCTAGTGGAGGAGGTATTAAGCGGCGAGCCTGTCGGTGACGCTGCAGTATTGGCGGTCGTCGCTGCGCTGTTATTACTGGTATCGCTACTAGATTGAAACATTGAGCTTGCTTGCAAGGTGGTTTGGTCACCTGAGCTATTGATGGATTGATAGGCAAGCAGTCCGCGTAGCATTTCTGCAATATGGGTGGCACTGGCATATTTTAGACGAAACACGCGAAGCCCACTGAGACGTTGTGTCGGCACGGTGTCTAACTGCTCTACCATTCGCTGTACTTTGGCTGTCATCTCGGCACTACCTTTGACGAGCAGCCTATCAGAAATCGGGTCGGCAATGATATTGATCAGGCTGCCACCGGTTGATGCCACAGCAGGTTGTCCTGATTGACCCGCAGCAGCTGGCGCTGTACCACCGCCCGTACCTGTCAGCGAGCTTAATAAATCCATCATGCGCTTGGCATCGACATGACGCAGCGGAATAATGGTCAGCTTGTCATTCATATTGCTATCAAGATCGCTAATCAATTTTGCGTATTGATTAAGGCTGTCGGCGCGGTCAGAGAGGATAATCGCATTGACATTTGGCACCACAGCGGCATTGGCATACGGCGGCATCATCGGACGGATGACGTTTAAGATGTCATTGGCATTGGTATTGGTGAGATAATAGATGCGGGTCGCCATTTGACTGCCTGCGGTATTACCCCGTAAGTCCACATCCACCCCTGCTTGCTTGGCAACGGTATCAGGGACCAGCTCTGTGGTCAGCCCGCGATCAATCGCTACAATGCCATTGACTTTCATCACGGCTAAAAACAAGTCATACACTTCTTGACGGGATAAGGGTTTATTTGAAATCACCGTCACATTGCCATTAATGCGTGGGTCTAGCACAAAGTTCTTTTGCGTGATGGTGGCAATTTGGTCGATAAACGCCTTGATATCGGCGTCTTGCAAATGCACTTTATAGCCAGTGGCTGCATGGGCAGCTGACAGACCACTGCTAAGCAAACTGATACTCATAGCCAGTGTCGTGCTCAAAAATAGTGGCTTTAGCATGGTTGGGTATTTCATAATTTACCTTATCAATTTTTAACGCATATCACCGACTTGTGTCTCACGTAGCGATGACGTCTGTAACTTTTTACTATCTTTTATCAAAATGACTGGCGTACTGTCACGACTTGGTCACCGCGCTGAACTTGGATTTGCGCTTGTCCTGCTTGTTGCACTTGACGTAGTAGCTGGGCATCTTGCGTTGGGTTTTGACCCACGTTTTGTCCATTGACGGAGAGGACTTTATCCCCTGTTTGTAGCCCCAATCGGTTTTTTAGTCCTGCGGACATCGCATCGGTCACCAAATAGCCTTGCCCTGTCGCTGCCACACCCATTTGGCTTAGATACCCTGAGGCATTTTGCTGCAGCCCTTGAATCGCCCCGCCAATGGCTGACGATGCACCGCTTGGCGAGGTATTGGCACCATTTGACGTCGCCATAGTGGGCGCAGAATCCTCTCGATCATGGGGATCGCCTGTAGCCACTGGCGCGCCGCCAATCGCTTGTGGCGCAGCGCCGCCTAAACTCGGTGTCGGGGTTTGTCCCATATTTGAGCCATTACCCACGCCTCCCGCACCATTAGCTTGCGCTTTTGCTCTGATAGCCTCGCTTTGGTCAAGAAAAAATGGTTGCCCAAATGGCACTTTACTGGTTTGACCACTGGCATCTGCCACTATTACAAAATCGGCTGCGACTTTGACCAGTTTATAACCACTGCCGTCAATCATGTCGTTGATACGATAGCTTAAGGTTTTACCATTGGCGGTCAAAATTGCATACGATTGACTCTTTGGGGTGGCAATGGTCACGCCCACCACTTTAATATCTGGGGGTGTCGCTGCCGGCGCTTGCGGGGCAATTGGCTGCGCAAAAAAATCCAACGCATTGCTATTGGCAGATTGCGCGACCAAGTTCGGCTGTAAGGGGATTGGGGTGAGTGCGGGTGCTTTGGGCGGTGCAACCACCAGCCAAATTGCTTGGCTTAATTGCCACACCAACCAAAAAATAGCTGCCAATAGCAACCAAGGATACAGTTTTTCTACCACCGCCATCGGCACAAATTTACCAGTCGCCGTTCTACGGCTTAACGAGGGACGCTGGGTGGCTTTTATCATATCTGCTATCATCGCTACGTCTCTAATTACCCATACTGGTCAAAGGTTGGCGAATGGACACCACCACACTGTCATCAGCCCCTTTGCCTTGGTACGCTGGCATATTTTTGAGCAGCCGCTGGGTCAATGACACATCTATCATATTATCTTGGTCAAGATAAAAATCCCCCAATCGCTCGGCTCGCGGTGTAGTAAGGGCTAAATGCAAGCTTTTACCTTGCGCTGTCTTGTTGCTATTATTAATACCATTGGCGTTGGCTATTGGCTGCACACTTGCTTTATCTGCACTGAGAGTGGCTTGCATGGTGGGGAGTTTAATCAGGTAGGTTTTGCCGCCTGTGGGATACCCCAAATCGCCACCTGCCCAATTCATACTGCCTTTGGCGGTTTGATAACCTTGCTTATTTTTTTCAATCGACACTTCTTTGATGGTAATCGGTGTGTCGGGTAATTGCCAACTGACCAACTGCGCCAATGTGTCATGGCTGATTTTGCCGTTGAAATCATTGGCTTGCCAGCTAGTTTTATTGAATTTGACCACACCTTGCAAGTCGGTTTTGCCAGAGCGGATATCAACCGCTAGACCCACTTTGCCCATCAATAAATGCCACGGCTGCCAGCGCCAATCGACACTACCCGCCAGCGGCGTATTGGGGCGCGCATTGATTTGCCAATTGGCTTGACCTTGCCAAAGGTTGCCGGATATTTGCTGCAAGTAAGGGTTGTTTGGGGCAAATTTTTGCAGTAACCACGCTGCAGGTAGCTGAATCACCAAGCTTAAGCAAAGCAAAACTAGACCTACCAGCCACCATAGTTTTGTCGGACGTAATGAATTGACACTTGCCAAACTTGAATACCTTTTACAATGATTTTTGACACCAATATTTTTGACATCAATAAAGTGACACAATCCACAAGCAGATTAATCAACAATCAAATAATTCATGCAGGATAAAAATTGCCATTAGCGCAAAAAATTTTGAACCCACTCTGCGCCAACACTCGAATATTTTTCTAACTAAAATGAAACGCTTTATCATAACTGATTTTTATTGCGTTGTAATGTCAATCCATAAAAAATCAAAATTTTGTCCGCCTTATTTTGGGTGAATTGTTTATTGCGGCTGCCTGCCGCACTCACTACAATTTGCAACCGACTTTATCACCATGAGTTTGCTACAATCACTTCACCAAGCTGGTTAAAACTATAATGCAAAACACAAGGAAAATAGCATGCAATTTGATACATTGCCACAACTGGGCGATAGCGTCTCCAAAATTTGCTTAGGCACGATGACCTGGGGACAGCAAAACAGCGAGCAGGATGCCCATGAACAAATGGATCATGCCCTTGCCCAAGGTGTGAATTTTTGGGATACCGCAGAGATGTATCCGTCACCCCCTGATAAAGACAAACAGGGTGATACGGAGCGCTTTATGGGTAGCTGGTTTGCCAAGACAGGCAAGCGAAATGATGTGGTATTGGCGAGTAAAATCTCTCGCAATGATTTTTTGCGCGGTGGCAATACCAAGTTTGATAAAAAAACCATCCGTGCGGCATTAGATAGCAATCTACAGCGTTTGCAAACCGACCATATCGATATTTATCAGCTACACTGGCCAGAGCGCCAGACCAACTTTTTTGGCCAACGCGGCTATACAGAAAGTATGGCGCAGCAAGATACCAAACAATTGACGCCATTCTTGGAAACCATCGAAGCACTCAATGATGAAATCACCAAAGGTCGAATCCGCGCTTATGGGTTATCCAATGACACCCCTTGGGGCGTCATGCGCTACCTAGCAGAAGCCGATAAACATGGGCTTGCTAGACCTATCACCATACAAAATCCGTATAGTTTACTCAATCGCTTGTATGAAGTGGGACTGGCAGAAATCAGTCACCGCGAGCAAATTGGGCTACTTGCCTACTCACCGCTAGCGTTTGGGGTATTATCAGGCAAGTATTTGGGAGGTAACAAGCCTGCCAACAGCCGCTTAAGCCTTTATAGCCATTTTACCCGTTATTTGAATGAGCAAGCGCAACAAGCCACCCAAGCCTATGCCGAGGTCGCCAAAAAACATCATCTAGATATGGCACAAATGGCACTGGCGTTTGTCAATAGCCGCTCGTTTGTGACCGCCAACATCATTGGGGCAACCACCATTGAGCAGCTAGCCAGCAATATCGCGTCCGTAGACTTGGTATTGTCCCAAGAAGTATTGGCTGATATCGAAGCGGTGCAGACCTTACACCCGAACCCTGCGCCTTAAACCTTGTAACCCTTAAACCCTGTAACTTAAACCTGCATCTTAAACCTGCATCTTAGACGCTGCACCTTACTAGCAGGTTACTATCAGAAAAAACGGCATAAAAAATCCTTGCACCAGTGTGACTGTGCAAGGATTTTTTTTAAACCTAGTAAAAATTAAAGTCTAGAACGGGATATCATCATCAACTGCGCCTGGTTTTGGTATTGCCATGGCTGGGTTTTGTTGGGGATTTTGGGCAGGCTGATTATTTCCTGTATTTACCCCTTGTGGCGCTTGGTTGCCATTCATAAATGGGTTATTGCCAAATCCTGCATTTTGACCCGCTTGTGGCGCAGCCTGGGCATGATTTTGGTTTGGATAGCCGCCAAAATGATTGGGCGCTTGGTTGCCACCTTGGTTGTAGCCAACTTGATTATAACCACCTTGGGGCTGGTTTTGGTAGGTTGTGCCGGCATTGTTGTTATTAGGAATACCGCCTTGAGCGCCGCCTGCGGTACCAAGCATTTGCATTTGGTCGGCACGAATCTCTGTGGCATAACGCTCTACGCCATTTTGGTCGGTGTATTTACTGGTGCGAAGGCTACCTTCGATATAGACTTGGCTACCTTTACGCAGGTATTGCGCTGCAATTTCACCGAGTTTATTAAACAATGAAATACGGTGCCATTCAGTTTGCTCACGGCGCTCACCTGTTTGTTTGTCGTTCCACTGCTCACTTGTTGCCACGGCGATACGCGTCACGCTACCGCCATTGGCAAATTGTTTGACTTCAGGATCTGAACCAAGGTTGCCTACAATAATTACTTTATTTACGCCGCGCATAGAATTTCCTTGATAACTTTTTTGATGAATTTTTTGATGAATTTTTTGATAACTTTCTTGATGCCGTTCTTAATAGTTTTCTAGTATTTTTAGCCAAATCTTTGCGGATTTAGCGCAAGTACAATGCCATTACTTTACTAAACTTTGCATCAAATTGCTAGCGTCTGACCGGTAAGATGTGACAAATGCTGTCGCGTGTCATCGGTCAATTTTTCTTTATCCAGTTTGAGATAAGCAATGTTTTCTTTTGGCATCATTACTATCTCATCCACCCCGTCAATCGCCAAAATTTGCTGTGACCATGCAGTCGTGTCGATACCTGTTGGCAGGGTAATCGTTAGGCTGGTCAAATACGGTGGGGATGCAATCGGCAGGATAAACAATAACGCAATAACGGTCACGATGGCGAGCACCGTCCACGACAGCCACATCGGTTTGGTCAGCAAAACACCGCCCATGGCACCGCCCACAAAAGCACCCAAAAACTGTGCAGATGAGTTAATACCCATTGCCGTCGCTTTGTTGGCAACGGGCGCGCGTTTGGAAATCCAAGACGGAATGGTCGCCTCAAGGCTGTTAAAGCCAATGTAATAAACTGCAAGCCCAACAATCAAACCCACGATGGTCTGACTCGCCACCGCCAAAAATACCAATCCCGCCACCAAGGTCGCTAAAGACGCCAAAAACACGGCGCGCATTTGACGTTTTTTTTCTGCGATGATAATCAGTGGAACCGCAATGATAAAGCCCAATAACAGTAGCGGCAAATACACAAAACCTTGCTGCGCCACCGTTAAGCCGAGCACATCATGGAACTGGTGCGGCAATAAGGTAAACATCGCTGTCATTGACAGATGCAGCGCAAAAATCGCCAAGTGCAACCGGTTAATATCGCCAATTTTTAATACTTCAGCAAACTGTGATTTAACTGAGTGATTATTGAGATTGTGCTTTAGTACCCGATTTGGGGTGGGCACGATCCACAGTAAGCCAATGGCGAAAATCGCGGACGCGACTGTCACCCAAAACAAGCCTGAAATATCGAGCACATGCGTCAAAATCGGACCGAGCCCAAATGCGACCATCACCGACATGGCAATGGTCAGCCCCATGGTTGCCATCGCTTTGGTGCGATGCTCTTCACGGGTCACATCCGCGAGTAGTGCCATCACCACCGCTGAAACCGCGCCACTGCCGGCAATCAAACGCCCCAATATCACCATATAGATGTCGGTTGATAAGGCGCAAATCGCTCCCCCAAGCGCAAACACCAATAACCCTGCAATGATAATCGGTTTACGCGGATATTTGTCCGCCAAAAAACTCATGGGAATCTGAAAAATCGCCTGCCCTAAGCCATAGATACCAATCGCCAAGCCAATCAAAAACGGCGTGGCGTGTGCATATTGTGTCCCATACACTGCAAACACAGGCACAATCATAAATAGTCCGAGCATGCGCAAGGCAAAGATACCGCCCAACCCTGCAATCGCTTTCTTTTCGGATGCATTCATGGAGGAGTTGTGAATCATATTTCTCGACGTTGAGTTTACTGACGTGGATTTTACTGACATGGTGGCTCACAAAATTTTGCCAAAAACGGCTTATTATATGCCTAATTTTTATCACAGAGAATTTATTGGCAATAAAAATTATTCTAGCCTTATTTTTTTGGCTTTATTGTTTCAGCCCCATTATTTTAGCATTGCATAAGCGGTTACCATGATGGCTAAAATCACCGCGATAGCAATCATCAGCCACATCACATTTTTTTGGTTGTCAAAAAATCCTTGCGGTGACTGCCTGATAGATGATGATTTTGGGGTAGCCACTAGCGCGCCATCTAACGGGCTATGCTTCATTTGGGTGGCGATTTTTTGCTGTTTTTGCTCTTTTTTGGCTTCAAATTGCTGTTGGCGTTGTTGCTTTTGTGCCAATTTTTGCTGTTTGGCTTGTTGTTGTAGTTGGCGTTGTTCTTCAAGCCTAGCCTGTTTTTGTCGCGCTTGTTCGGCAAGTTCTGCTTGTTTACGCGCTGCCTCTTCCATCGCTAACTGCTCAGTTTGCTGCTGCTCGCGAAGCTGTTTGTCGCTATAGCGGGCGTGAAAATCATCCATCACAGCGTTATCAATTTCGCTTAAGGTAAAAGGCATTTCATTAATTACTTCAAGCGCGTCATGCACATCGACGTCGTACACGCCCGAGGCTTTGGTGGTTTTGCCATCGGCAGTGAGTTTTCTGGGTACTTGGTAATCGGCAAGGCGCTGCTGCAAGTGGTTTTCCATTTGTCCGATGGAGTCAGTGCAACCTGTCATCGCTAATGCCCAATCGTTGATTTCGGCATGATTTTCACTATTTAATTGCTGGATGATATCGCTTGCGTTTTCAATGAGGCTGATTTTGGCAAGCAGCTGACTGGGTGAAACGGCGATATATACCTCACCTGGGGTGGCTTGGCGTTTAAGCGATGCAATGGCTTGGGGGTTGCATTGTAGGCAGTTGGCTTGTTTGTTTTTGAGGGTGTGACCTTTTGGGCAGGGCGGCACACCGTAAGCAACGAGCGCGCCGTTTTCTTTCATTTTGGCTTTGTATTCTTTGCTCGATAGTCCGCTGGCGTCAAAGGTTTTGTCCATTGGAATATGGTGGCTTTTTAAGAAGTCGGTTTGTTCTTGGGTTAACGTTGCCATGTTATTGTCTCAAATTTTGTAGTCACAAATTTTCTAGTTCCTTGATTCAATAAAGTATAGCAAGGTTTAAGGGTTTTATAAAAAATAAAAAATCGCTCAGTTTGAGCGATTTTTTAAGGATTTTTGCAATTACTTTCTTTTTTCTAAATTTCTAGCACCTTGCTCCAAAATTCCAGGTAGTAGCTCTTTAACACCAAACTTACCAATATTAAATAATGATTTTCCAATCAGTTTCACACCAGCAACAGCTTTTTCTCCTGCTCCATCTGCATATCTTAAATCATCAATAGCTTCTTTAGGGGAATAGTAATCTTTTTTACTACCAAAATCTTTCATTGAACTAGCACTTTCTCTCATCCGTTGTGCTTTCTCGCTATCAGACAAATCTTTAAATTCTATTCTTTCATCATCATTAGACATTTTGGAATCCTTATCTTTCCACGCAAGAAATGATTTTTACATCGCCATTAAATCTTGACTTTATTTGCTCTTTTGCTTGGCTAGCACTGCTTGCTTTTACTACTGTGCTAATAACTGAATTTGAATTAGGACGTTGGTACTTAATTGCATAACTATTCATAAAAACTCCATTTTCTTCCACTAAAAAAACGTTTCACTGCCATTTAATTATAATTAAATTTGAAAATATTTTCAATAAATATTTGAATTATTTTCTGCTAGTTTTTCTTTATGAAAAAATATAACAAACACGACAATAAATTTGAGTTTAGCGAGCGTCTAAGACAATCGATAACTAAACATTCCATTCCAATTAGCCCAACCATTTTATGCAAAAATTTTAATCAACATCATCATGGTGATAATATTTCTATTCAAACAGCTAGTAATTGGTTATCAGGCGTTTCAGTTCCTAATCAAGATAAATTGCAAACTTTGGCAAATTGGCTAAGCGTTGATATTCATTGGCTTAGATTTGGCAATGATGTGCCAGTTAATCACATTCCACCACTTTCCACAGAACAACAAAATTTAGTTAAAAACTTTGCGTTACTCTCACCTATTCATCAAAAAATTGTGCTAGATTTGGTTAATTCGCTAGTTGAAACCTATTAAACCAATTGAGATTTTAATCTAATCAATCTTGAAACCACCCCATTTCTACCCCATAAAAAACCCCATCTTTTTACCCAAATTTCCCACTCAAAAACACACAATAAGAAGCTCAATATGGCACAGCACGACGCAATCAAAATTCGTGGCGCACGCACCCACAATCTCAAAAACATCGACATCGACATCCCACGAGACAAACTCGTCGTCATCACAGGTTTATCAGGCTCGGGCAAGTCTAGCCTAGCCTTTGACACCCTATACGCCGAAGGACAACGCCGCTACGTCGAGAGCTTATCGGCTTACGCTCGCCAGTTTTTATCACAAATGGAAAAGCCCGAAGTCGATAGTATCGAAGGGCTGTCACCTGCCATCGCCATCGAGCAAAAATCTACTAACCATAACCCCCGCTCCACGGTGGGTACGATTACTGAGATTTATGACTATTTGCGTCTGCTGTACGCCCGTGTCGGCACGCCCATGTGCCCAGAACACCATCTGCCGATGGTCGCGCAAACCGTCACCGAAATGGTCGATACCGTCATGGCATTGCCCGAAGATACCAAGTTGATGATTCTCGCGCGTGTCGTTGACGATCGCAAAGGTGAGCATATTCAGCTCATGGAACAGCTAAAAGGACAAGGCTTTGTGCGGCTGCGGGTCGATGGCGAAATTTATGATATTGACGATGTGCCAGCGCTTGCCAAAACCTTTAAACACACCATTGATGTGGTGGTTGACCGCTTCAAAGTGCGGGATGACTTGGGTAATCGGGTTGCCGAAAGCTTGGAGACCGCCTTACGACTGGGTAGCGACATTGCCATCTTGCATGACATGGACGCTGAGTTTGAGGATAAAATTTTGTCTGCCAAACATAGCTGCCCTGTCTGCGATCGCTCGGTTGCTGAGCTTGAACCAAAATTGTTTAGTTTTAACAACCCCTATGGCGCGTGTCCCGCGTGTGATGGCTTGGGCAAACGCCAATATTTTGCTGCCGAAAAAATCATCGGGCATCCTGAAAAATCGCTCAACCAAGGGGCGATTCAAGGCTGGGATAAACGCCACGCCTACTATTTTGGCTTGCTGACCACCGTTGCCGAGCATTATGGCATTGATATGGAAGCGCCTTGGCAACAACTGGATAAAAAGCACAAAGATGTCATTTTACACGGCTCTGGTAAAGACAAAATGACTTTTAACTTTGTCGATGAACGGGGGCGCAAATCCACCAAAACCGTGCCATTTGAAGGGGTGTTGCCGTATATGGAACGCCGTTACCGCACCACGCAAAGCAGCATCGTGCGAGATGAGCTTGCCAAATACCTTGCCGATGCCACCTGCGATGCCTGTCACGGCTCACGCTTGAACGAAATCGCTCGCCATGTCGAAGTCAGCGACCGTACCGTTGCTGAAATGGTCAAGCTATCGATTGGCGAAGCGATGGCGTATTACGAGCAATTAAAACTTGAGGGTGCAAAAGGCGAAATCGCCGCCAAAATCATCAAAGAAATCCGTGAGCGGTTGGAATTTTTGGTGAGTGTGGGCTTGGATTATCTCACCCTTGCCCGCTCTGCCGAAACCCTATCGGGCGGTGAAGCGCAGCGGATACGCCTTGCTAGCCAAATCGGCGCGGGCTTGATGGGCGTGATGTATGTACTCGACGAGCCATCAATCGGCTTGCACCAACGTGACAATGACCGACTGCTGCAAACGTTGACTCGCTTGCGTGATTTGGGTAATACCGTGATTGTCGTCGAGCATGACGAAGATGCCATTCGCCTAGCCGACCATATCATCGATGTGGGCGTGGGCGCTGGGGTACATGGTGGCAGTATCATTGCAGAAGGGACGGCAAAAGACATTGCCAAAAATCCTGAATCATTGACGGGGCAATATTTATCGGGGAAAAAGAAAATCGCAGTGCCAACCGTGCGTCACCGAGCCAAAGTCGCCAATGGCGATAAATATGAAAAAATGCAAGACTCCGCCATTCCCTTAACCAAAAATCAAGCGAAAAAAGCGGAAAGCGAGAAGAAAGAAAAAGCCAAAAAAGGTAAAGTCGAAGCCAAACCTTTGATGCTGACCTTAACAGGGGCAAAAGGTAATAACCTTAAAAACGTGACCTTAAACTTGCCGATTGGTGTGTTTACCGCCATCACAGGCGTGTCGGGTTCGGGTAAATCGACCCTAATCAACCGCACCTTATTGCCACTAGCGACCACGCAACTCAATAACGCTACCACGCATGTTGCCGAAGAGTTTGACAGTATCACTGGGCTAGAACATTTGGATAAAGTCGTCGATATCGACCAAAGCCCAATTGGGCGTACCCCACGCTCCAATCCTGCGACCTATACGGGCGTATTTAGTCCGATTCGTGACCTATTCGCCCAAGTGCCCGAGTCCAAAGCTCGTGGCTATCAAGCAGGACGCTTTAGCTTCAACGTGAAAGGCGGGCGCTGTGAAACCTGTCAAGGCGATGGCTTGATTAAGGTTGAGATGCACTTTTTGCCTGATATGTATGTGCCTTGCGATGCGTGTCAAGGCAAACGCTACAACCGTGAAACCCTTGAAATCACCTATAAGGGCAAAAATATCAATGACGTGCTCAATATGACGGTAGAAGATGCGGCAGAATTTTTTGAGGCGATTCCGGCAATTTACCGCCGTTTGCAAGCCCTACAAGAAGTCGGCTTGGGTTATATTCGTTTGGGTCAGTCTGCGCCAACCTTATCGGGCGGTGAGGCGCAACGGGTGAAACTTGCCAAAGAGCTATCCAAACGTGATACCGGTCAGACCTTGTATGTGCTCGATGAGCCGACGACAGGTTTGCATTTCCATGATATTGCCAAGCTCTTAGATATTCTGCATACGCTACGCGACCGAGGCAATACCGTGGTGGTGATTGAGCATAATCTCGATGTGATTAAGACAGCCGACTGGATTGTCGATTTGGGTCCTGAAGGCGGTTCTGGCGGTGGTGAGATTATCGCTGAGGGCACGCCAGAGGATGTGGCGCAAAACGCGCGCTCGCATACAGGGCGGTTTTTGAAGCCGATGTTGCAAGCCTAAGTTTGTTACCAGTATAAGTCTGTTACAGGCATAAGGTTAGCGGTGAGGGTTAGTACGTTGTCGTCTAACCCTTTTTTTAACCAATCATCGCTCTATGACTTGTTGTTCATTGATAATACTTTACATTTCGCCCCAATATTCACACAATGAAGCGAGATAAGGATATTGCTACATTATCCAGGGACAAAAAAACGTCAAGGAACGATAAGGATGCTAGGATGATTTTATTTAAAGGAAAAACCAACGATCTTGAAACCCTATTTCCCCCTACTCTAAAACTAGATGGTCAAATCTGCGTGCGAAATGGTATTAGCGCTCGCAGTAAATTTATGATTGGTATCTATGATATTGCCCTATACTTGGGTGAAATGACTGAAGATGCCGAAACAGCCATTACTTCACGCTATGCCAAGCAATTGCGCATGGTGTCTCGCCGCAATATCAAAGGCTCGTTACTGGAAAACGCCTTCAAAGACGGCATTAGAGCGAATAGTAGCGCAAAAGAATATCAGAAAATCGCCTCAGTGATTGATGACGTGTTCGGTGAGTTGTTCAAAACCAACACCATCAAAGAAGGGGCAATGTTTACGATTGAGTTTTCGCCAGAGCATGGCGTTCGCTTAAATTATGATGAGGTTGGCGATCTTCCTTATATCAAAGAAGAAGGCTTTGACCAAGCTATTCTTCGTGCTTGGCTGGGTGGTAATCCTATATCACTTGAGATGAAAAAGGATTTACTGGGTCAGCACTAATGTTACACTGCTTATTTTTACACTTCCCATCAAGCATCGGAAGTTAATCTAGCCAATTGATAGTACCAGTAAATTTTTTGCTAGGTTTACTAGGGTTGTGTTTATTGCAACCCTAGTAAACACTATTGCAACGATGAATAGCGGCATTATTGATATGTTTGGCGTCATTCATTACCATAAATCAGTGTTCATCCCTTACCTGCCTAGCTTTCTTATCTCCTATAACAACTAAGTTGGCTTTTTTCATTTTTATCACAATAGTGGCATTTTTGGTTTGAGCCCTTTATCCTGTCTTCCATCAGGGGTTACTACAATACTATGTTTCTTTTTGAATGGGTATGCTAGTCTAAAGCAAAAAAATTAGGCAGCTTATGAAACCACTTGCGCAAAAGCCCACTAAACCAATCATATCAACCCGTAACACCCCACAAACCTTTACCCTCAATAAGCTTGCTAAACCTATCGTGCGCGATGATATTTTTTCGTTGCCGCCTGCTGTGTATGGCACTATTTATTTGACGCTAATTCCGCTGTTTGGCTTTTTATATAGTACCTTGCCAAATATGCAGTTTAACCATGAAAACGTGGGCTTTTTGGAAGCCATGTATTTTAGTACCATCACAGTGACCACCACTGGGTTTGGCGATATTACCCCAACCAATACCTTTACGCGGGCGTTTGTGATGATTGAAGCGACCATTGGGGTGGTGTCTGCAGGTTTGTTTTTAAATGCGATTACCTATCAGCGTGAAGAAAACATGAGCAATCTGATGGACGCCTATGAAGCAAGAAAAGAAATCTCTTATGCCTTTGCGCGCCTGCACAGTCATGATAGTTTGATTACGCTTAACATGAATACTTATTTAAACCGCGTTAATCAACTACTGGGCATAGAATCAGAGCAAACTCCCGTGGCGCAATCTGACTGTGAGGGTCGCGCTAATTTAAATCGCTCGCCTGATTTGCCTAATACCCCAGATGCTAAAGTCCCCCAGCAGCTTATTGGTATTCATGAGCCTATCCCCGAAGATATGGTTTTTACTAATTTACAGCATTTATTTAATGCCTCGGCACGCTTGACCGATGACCCGCGCAAGCCGTTGATTTGGTACTATTATCAAGCCTTGGATGAATTGGTCAATAGTATTGAAAATTTGGTGCGTGAAACCGAAACTTATCGCTGGGCAGATTTGGAATCGATTTGTATTCAATATTTAAGTGATATCAAATCCTATGACTCTAGCAGCTATATTTTGGCAGAGCCGAATTTTGAAAAGCAGCTTGCGGATATCCAAGCCCAACGCCAGCAAGACATGTTACTTATCAGTGAATATCCAAGTGATAAAGCGGTTGAGCTGTCGAACGAAAATAGTTTAAACCCGTATATTATTTTGTTTATGGGTATTCAAACCACCATTGATTTTATCAAAAAATTCCAACTTCGCTATCAAGAAATTATGCAGACCATTTAATTTTATCCGCTCATAAAAAAACACCCCACATGCCGTGAGGTGTTTTTGTTAATTAATTAATCAATCAGCCAATGAAGCATTAGTGACCAAATTGGTTGGCAGTGTTTTTGGCACCGCCCGCTTTAAGTGCCATTTCACCTGAGAAGATTTCTTTGTGATCATCACCGATGTCAGAACCAGCCATGGCTTGGTGCTTAACTGCCGCAACGCCTTCGCGAAGTTCTTTACGTTGTACTTCTTCAACGTAAGCTAGCATACCTTTGTCACCGAAGTAACCTTTTGCCAACTGGTGCGTACTTAATGCCGCAGTGTGGAAAGTAGGTAGGGTGATCAAATGGTGGAATACACAGGCTTCACGTGATGCATCAGCTTGGAAAGTACGCGCTAGTTCATCAGCAGCGGTATTCAACTCAGTGTTGTCGTAATCAGCAGACATTAAGTTTGCTTTGTCATAAGCTGAGATGTCTTTGCCTTCTTTTTCCCATTTTGCAATGACTTGTTTACGGAAGTTCAGCGTCCAGTTGAATGATGGGCTGTTGTTGTAAACAAGTTTAGCGTCTGGCACTTGCGCAACGATACGGTCAGTCATTGATTTGATGTGAGCAACGTCTGGCGTTGGTGTTTCAATCCATAGTAGATCAGCACCGTTTTCAAGGGCAGTCACACAGTCAAGTACCACGCGGTCAATGTTGGTGCCTTCGCGGAATGAGTACAAGCCGTTTGGCATACGAGTTGGGCGAACCAATTTGCCATCACGTTTTAATAGAACATCGTACTCGCTTGCATTTTCTAAAGTTACTTCTTCAACTTCTAAGAAATCTAAGTATTGTGAAGCAAGGTCGCCTGGCTCACGTGACACAGGAAGTTTTTGCGTTAATGATGCACCTTCAGAGTCAGTACGGGCAACGATGATACCGTTGTCAATGCCAAGCTCTAAGAACGCATAACGAATCGCGTTAAGTTTTGAGATGAAGTCTTCGTGTGGTACAGTAACTTTACCATCTTGGTGACCACATTGTTTAGCATCTGATACTTGGTTTTCAACTTGGATAGCACAAGCACCGGCTTGAATCATTTGTTTGGTGAGCAAGTAAGTCGCTTCTTCGTTACCAAAACCTGCATCGATGTCAGCGATAATTGGCACAACGTGTGATTCAAAGTTGTTAATTTTGTCTAAGATAGCTTTAGTGTCTTGACCTGCTTCTTGCGCCGCATTTAATTCACGGAAGTAATCGTTTAATACTTTTTCGTCCGCTTGACGTAAGAAAGTGTAGATTTCTTCGATTAATTTTGGCACAGCGGTTTTTTCGTGCATAGATTGGTCAGGTAGTGGACCAAATTCTGAACGAAGCGCAGCAACCATCCAACCTGAAAGGTAGATATATTTACGTTCAGTAGTACCGAAGTATTTTTTTACCGCATACATGGTTTGTTGACCGATAAAGCCATGCCATGCACCAAGAGACTGGGTGTATTTTGATTTGTCAGCATCATAAGCTGCCATATCACGACGCATGATGTCGGCAGTGTATTGAGCGATTTCTAAACCTGTTTTGAAACGGTTTTGGATAACCAAACGCGCAGCATCATTTTCGCTGATGTTTTTCCAGTTACCATATTTGGCTTTTAGTTCGCGGATATGGTCAATCGCTGAAACGTAAGTTGACATAGCAGTCTCCTGTTGAGGACGGTGGGATAAAAAACTTAGGATGATTGTTGTATTGTGATAATAGCAAAAGTCTTAAGTAAGCCAATATTTAGCGAGCGTTAAACACCGAAAATATGAATAATGTTTAAGAGACAAACTAAATATCCAAAATAGTCTAACAATTTTTTTAACAAAATACGTGATATTTCTTACAGTGATATTAAATAGTCTGTTAAAATTAAGAATTCTATTTTGGCACTAATAAAGCTTTAAGTTGGCTTAAATAATGGAATGAATGCACTATACCCTTTAATTCATAATTTAGCTATTTAATGATTCGTATCTTTAGTATTTATTTAAAATATAGTACAATAGAATCAATAACTTAAATTTTATTGCTAGGTTTTAGCCCTGTTAAAACTAGCTGTTTTAGCCTTTTTTTCTTAACTTTTAACTAGACAAACAATAATTTATGGATTTACAACGTGTGGATTTGAACCTTTTGGTGCATCTTGATGTGTTACTTCGAGAAAAAAACGTCACCAGAGCCTCTGAGCAACTCGGCATTACCCAACCAGCCATGAGTAATATTTTACGTCGTTTGCGTAAGTTGTTTAATGATCCCTTGTTGATTCGCTCATCTGAAGGCATGACGCCGACGGAGCGGGCGCTTGAATTACAGCCGCGCGTACGCGAATTGTTAGCGGATTTAACCCAGCTATTAGAGCCGCGTACTGAGTTTCGTCCTTATACCTCAAGTCGTGTGTTTCGGATTATGACATCAGATTATGCCGAAGCGACGCTAGTGCCTAGGTTGGTCAAAGCGCTGCGCAGTGAAGCCCCAAACGTGATTTTGGACTTTTTGACGCCTTCAGATGTGTCGTATCGAGATATGGAGCAAGGTCGGGTTGATTTGGCGATTAATCGTTTTAACGAGGTACCGCAAAGCTTTCACCAAGTGCTGATTTGGCGTGATACTTTTAGTTGTTTGTTGTCGGCTGATAGTCCGTATGTCAATCGCTTTAACCTAAAAAATTATCTTAAAGCTCAGCACGTTTGGGTCTCTAAAACAGGCATGGGTGTAGGTTTCGGGGTCAATCCCGAAAAATCTGGTGGACTTGGCTCGATTGATGCGGCGTTACAACGCCTCGGTCAGAAACGTCAAATCAGTGTCTTTACCCGTCATTATCAGATGCCTGCGATGCTCACCGCCAATAAAGACTTAATTGCTACGCTGCCGACTCGGGTGGCGCGCATGCAGGCGAATAATGATGATATCGTGATTAAAGAGCCGCCATTTTTTATTCCAGAGTTCGAATTGACGATGGCGTGGTCGCCGCTATTACAGCATCACCCTGCGCATCGTTGGTTACGTCAGTTGATTCAACATGTGTCGCGACAAATCATCGCCGAAGATCGCATCAAGTATCCGCTCCAAACCGCGATTCAAGATGGTTCGCTGCATACCCAGCCCATTGATTTGGTTGAAATTGATCCTGATCGTCAATGAAGGATGGTTAGGCAAGCTGCTTAACTAGGACTGGTCTAGGATTGGCAAATTTTATCCACCCACAGCTCATACGGATATTTTCCTAAATGTCCGTAACGTCCTTTTTCAGTCACTCGCCCTTCAATACAGACAGGTAAACTAATCGACACGCCCGTTTGACCTTGCGCTTTGGCATACTCGGCTAACAGGTTGTTTGGGTCAAATACATGGTATTTGGTGGTACCGTCATTAAATTCAGATTGCTCTAAGCTTTGGGTAAATGTGCCTTTTAGGGTTACCGTTTTTTTGGGTACACTATCAATGCTTTCTTTGATATCGCTTAACTTACCATTTTGCAGCGATTGGTACGCTATGCTAGCGCAACTTGCCAATAGACCAATTATCGCCACACCCCCGCCCAACCATGCGGCTTTTTTATCCTTTATCTTGTTAGTTAGCATGGTGTTTTCCTTATTATTGATCACAAAATTATTGGTATAAAAAAATGATAGCAATATTCGTTGCTATCATTTGTAGATTTTATTTATCGTTACACTACCCTTGGGTAAATAGCTTAGCGAATATAGGTATGGTCATCAGGGTTACTCACCTGCTGTGTCAGCGCTTGGGTTGGTAATACTTTCTTGAGGTAAAAATACCCTAGCATACCTGCCAATAATGACCCTAAAATAATGCCGAGTCGTTCGTCAAATGGCTTGACTTCAAGCCCCGCAAAGGCAAGCCCGCCTATAAACAAACTCATGGTAAAGCCAATACCACATAAAATCGCCACACCAAATACTTGCCGCCAATCAACATTGCTAGGCAAGCTGGCTAACCCAAACTTGACGCCAAGCCAACTAAATAACATCACCCCAATCGGCTTGCCCAGTAGCAGCCCCAGGGCAATGCCGAGTGGTACCGTATGCAACAGCGAGGATATCCCCGTACCACCGAGATAAATGCCCGCGTTGGCAAACGCAAAAATCGGTAAAATAATAAAACTGACTGTGTCCTGCAAGTCATGTTCAACCGATTCGAGCGGTGAATGCTCAGGGTGCTTGTTGTCTGTCATTGGGATGAATAGCGCAAGCAGCACACCGGCAAGCGTCGCATGTATGCCCGACTTGAGCATCGCTGCCCAAAGCAAAACGCCAATCATTATATAAGCGGTGGTGCGCGTGACGTTAAAGCGATTCATCAGCCACAATATCACCAAACATACCCCAACCCAAGCCAGTGCCGCCATCGACAAACCCGATGAGTAAAATAACGCAATAATGATAATCGCGCCAATATCATCAAAAATAGCAATCGATGCCAAAAATACTTTGAGTGCGGCGGGCACGCGATTGCCCAGTAAAGTCAGCACACCTAAGGCAAACGCGATATCTGTCGCCGCCGGAATCGCCCAACCTTTCATCAAATCTGCGTGCTGATAATTGAATGCGGCATAAAAAATTGCCGGTACCATCATACCACCGACCGCAGCAATCGCAGGCAAGACGACTTTTTTGACCTCTGATAGTTCGCCCACTAGCATTTCCCGCTTGAGCTCAAGCCCCACTAAAAAGAAAAACACCACCATCAAGCCATCGTTGATCCAATGTAATAAATGATGATCGATACTAAAAGAGCCGATTTTTATCGAAATAGGCAGATGCAAAAAGTGCGCGTATATGTCACTCATCGGAGAGTTTGCTACCACCATCGCCAACACAGCGGCAAACGCCAACACGATACCTGCAGCCATATCGTGTGCCAAAAATTTTTTAAATTGGTTAAATACTATCATCCGTCTAAAACTCTTTTTAATACCATTTTTATTTATGCAACATACCACACTTAAACCAAGTAAAATAGCCTATAATACCATCATACCATATATTTTATTATATCATATAATCTATTTTTATGATAAATAATTTCATAATTTCAAATTAATAGAAAATTTTATTCATTTATTCACTATTTTAGATAAATTAATTTTTTAGCCGTATAATTTACTAGGATTGATAGTTAACATTCTAAACATGAATGATTAATAAAGTTGTTAACACCCCATCGCTATTTTGTATTATCATTTTATCGCTACCCTCCTACCCATTTAGAATCAGCCTTTCAACAGTGTGGATATTTTGCCAACTTCTCTTACCGATCTTGATTTAACCCCGCTCAAACGTTTTTCACATAACGTCATCGCCAATATCCGTGCCACGGGTCACATGCTAATAGGTTCAAAACGTGCGTTTTATTGGGTCAAGCCCACCGTATGGCAGTTTTTGTTATTTGGATTGACGGCACTGGCGAGTAATTTGCTGTTTTCGTGGTTGGTGGCTGAAGATGCCACCCATTTTAATCCACAAGGGCTGATTAGTTATTTGGTGTGGCCGATGGTGATGTTAGTGGCAGGATTGATTCTTGCCAAACGTCATTTTAATGCCATGCTAATTTTTGTGCCGGCGATTCTGTGGCTGTGTGCTGACACCTTTATGATGCTGGTGCAAAGCTTGATTCAGTTTATCTCAGACTTGGGCTGGCTACCTGAATGGACGTTTGATACGATTGGTATTGTGTTCGTATTGGCATTTGTTTGGCAGTCGTTATCGCTGCTATGGATTTTTGGCAATCAATTACGCTGGTCATGGATTGAGCGTGTCCTGATTATGCTGGGTGCGTTTGCCGTACTCAGCGTGTGGCAAAAAAACGTGCAATCTGAGCCGATTTTTCAATCTGACCCCGTCGAACCTGTGGTCACTGAAGCGGCATTTTATGCGCAGCCTGAGCTTCTGGCTGATATGCTAAATAACGTGCAGCCGCAACGCCCGACTATACATGATTGGTACTTTATGGGTGTCGCAGGTCATGGCGAGCAAGATGTGTTCCGGTCAGAAATTGAGCTGACCAAAGATTACTTTGACCATCAATTTGGCACAGCAGGACGCTCGGTGGAACTCATTAACAACGCCAATACCTTGTCTGCGCTACCGATTGCCAGTAAAACCAGTATTGAACGCACTTTGCAAAGTATCGCCAAAAAAATGGATGTCAATGAAGACGTGCTATTTTTGACCTTGACCTCGCATGGGGGTGACAAGGTGATTGAGATGTCCAACCCACCGCTAGCGCTCGATAATGTCGATGCCAAATGGCTACGCCAATCATTGGATAAATCTGGCATTAAATGGCGCGTCATTGTGGTATCCGCCTGTTATTCTGGCTCATTTATCAATGAGTTAAAATCACCAGAGACCCTCGTGATTACCGCCTCAGCGGCAAACAAATCATCGTTTGGCTGTTCTAACGAAGCCGAATATACTTACTTTGGACAAGCATTTTTTGCTGAAAGCTTACCCAAGCTTCGCCGTTTTCAACCTGCGTTTGAAGCCGCCAGCAAACGCATTGCTGAACGGGAAAAAATGATGGGCTTTGAACCCTCAGAGCCGCAATTGGTGATGGGTGAGGCTATTAAAGCGAGATTGCCAGAGTTTGAAAACAGTCTCAAACCCTTACCTGCGGTTGTGATAGCGCCATCGACTGCCGCCAGTGCTGCTAGCGATGCCCATATTTTAAGTAGCCACCAACTGGACAAGTAACATAAACCGTTTTGGCTGCTTCAGATGCCAAGACCCCTTGCAACTCGTTTTACAATCCATCGCGATAGCAATTTTACAATTTTTGTGCATAAAAAAAGTGGGTTAACCTAAGTTACCCACTTTTTTATCAAATAGCGCGTCAAATGGACTGTGTCAGTCAATTATTTGATTTTAGCTTCTTTGAATACAACATGTTGACGTACCACTGGATCAAATTTTTTGATTTCCATTTTGTTTGGCATGGTACGTTTGTTTTTGGTCGTGGTGTAAAAATAACCCGTACCTGCAGTTGAAACTAATTTGATTTTATCACGCATCGCAATTGCTCCCTAAGAATATGAAAAGGCAAAAATTAGATTTTTTCGCCACGAGCACGCATATCAGTTAAAACTTGGTCAATACCAACTTTATCAATGATACGCATACCTTTGGTAGTCAAGCGAAGCTTAACAAAGCGGTTTTCGCTCTCTACCCAAAAACGATGGGTGTGTAGATTTGGTAGAAAACGACGGCGGGTTTTGTTGTTTGCGTGAGAAACATTGTTACCTACCGCTGGGCGTTTTCCAGTCACTTGGCATACTCGAGACATGGCTTACTCCTAATCGGTGTGCATGAGGGCTGCTCATGCCTGTCACAACTGATACTCGCACATCTCGCATATCATTGAAGCTAAAAAAGCTAGGGTTTCAACGATTCTAGTGTTGAGTATCTCAGTTTGAATCAATAATTAATCTTTTGGCGGCGCACTTAAAATTAGCTACTCACGGCTAGTCACTTGACTTGCGTCAATCAAAACCATTTTAAGCAAGCGTCAAAAAATCGCTAGTAAATTTAAAGCCGCTATTTATACCATAACTTATGCCAAAATGCAATGTGATTGGATAAAAATTTAATGGGTTAAAACGCCTTGTTTGACCATCAAGGGTGGCGGGTTTTGATAACCAGTAGACTGGCGTAAAATTTGCTGACTTAACCAGTCAATTTGCGCATCGACAAACGGCGTGTCGGTCTGTAATTGGTTAAAAATAACCAAAGCGACTTTTAGCCCTGCTTGCCAAATTGCTTGTAGGGTTAGCATGGCATGATTAAGGCTACCAAGCTTGATACCGACAACCATAATCACAGGGTATTTGAGCGCGGCTGCCACATCAGCAAGCGTTTCTTGCTCGTTAATAGGGGTAAACCAGCCGCCTGCCCCTTCAACCAAAATCACATCGGCAGGATAGGCTGCGATGGCGTTGTTGATGGTATCGACTAATTGGGTGTTGGTAAGTGTCACGTCATCAATTTGGGCGGCGATATGCGGTGAGCAAGGTGTCGCTAGCTGGATAGGCGCAATGACAGATAGCGGTGGTTTGACATTGGCAAATTGATTAATGCGTCGTGTATCATCGCTATATGTTTGCCCATTGTCATCGGTTTCTAGACCTGCGGTGACTGGCTTGATGGCATAGACACTTTTGCCTTGCTGAGCTACATTCTTGACCAATTGCGCCGTGGTAGTGGTTTTACCGATTTCGGTGTCGGTACCTGTGACAAAATACGCGCCGTTTAGTGAAGATGAAGCATCGTTAACATTGGATAAATTCATTATTTCTTACTTGCTTTATGGTTAATGGTTTGGGTGGTTTTTTGAGCTGATTGGGTGATTTTTTCAATTTTTTGCTCAAATGCTGGCATTAGCTCTTGCAAAGTTTGTTGCTGATTTTTCATAAGCAGCCCATAAACAACCCATGAACACAGCCATTTTTAATAATTTCATCGTGATTCCTTTTTTAAAATAGGTGCAAAAATCTGCTAAACTTTATCACAACTCTAATCAATGTCGCAAAATAACAGGAAAAAAGATGAACGATTCACCGATTATTGCCATTGTTGGATTTGGCTCATTAGGGGCGTTATTTGCAAGTCTATTAGCCCCAAACATGCCTTTTGAAAACTTGCGTATCGTCGCCGATAGTGACCGTGTCAACCGCTACCAACAGCAAGGTTTATTGGTGAATGGCGAGCCATTAACACTCAACTATGTCACACCAGATGAAAGCCCTCCTTCAAACCTAAGTCCTGCCGATTTGGTGGTGGTGTGTACCAAATTTTATCAGTTAAACGACGTGTTACCGCTCATCAAAAGTCAACTTGGCGACAATACGCTGATTGTTTCTGCCCTCAACGGTATCGCCAGCGAAAAAGTGTTGGCAAACGCCTTTGGTGACGAGCGCATTGTGTATTGTGTGGCGCAGCAAATGGATGCCATGAAAAATGAGCCGCATGAAAAAAATGGGAAAAATGGTAGCCAACTGATTTATCGCGATCATGGACAATTGGTCATTGGCGCGATGACAACTGATAGCGTTGAACGCGCGCGCGTGCAACAAGTCGATGCCCTCTTTAATCAAGTCAATTTCCCGCACTCAGTAAGCGATGACATGCCGCGCCAGCTGTGGGGCAAGTTGATGTTAAATACGGGCGTCAATCAAACCGTGGCATTGTATCAAGGCACCTTTGATACCGTGCAACAAGCGGGTAAAGCGCGCGACATGTTCAAAGCCGCCATGCGAGAAGTGATGGCAGTGGCACACGCTGAAGGCGTACCCTTGACCGAAGAAGATTTCAAAAAATGGCTGGCGATTATGGATGCGCTGGATCCCAAAGGCATGCCATCAATGCGGCAGGATTTAAAAGCAGGGCGACGTTGTGAGCTTGATTTGTTTGCAGGGACAATTCGTGAATTGGGGGATAAGCATGGCATTGACACCCCGGTCAACGATACCCTATATGATGGCATCAGTGCATTAATGGCTAACAATCAGTCGGGATGACAACCCTAGCGCTATTGAAAAAACTAGGCATAAAAGCAGTAAATAGAAACGGTGGATAAAAGCAATGAATAACCACTACCAATAAAAAAAGGGCATCTAGTTTGCCCTTTTTTATCTCAACAACCGTTATTTTTTACCAAAACGCTCATTCATTTGCGCATAAAAACGTGCTACATGGTCACCCACCACACTGGCATCTTTGGGACTAAACTTCATCACTCGCCCAAAATCCAAGCCAACATACAACACGATATCAGCGAAGGTAAGTCGATCACCGAGCAAGTATTTATGACTCGATAATAGCTTGTCAAAGTACGGCAAGGCTTTTTTGACACGGTTGATGCTCTCTTCTGCCGTACCAGGCACTTGGTTGCCCACCGACGCGCGAGATGGATGCCCATGCTGGAAAGCCAGCATCATGTTATACAGCACGTGAAACTCCGCATTGCGTGACATGGCGGTGATTTTGGCGCGCTGTATAGGGTCTGAGCCCATCACTTGCTTGCCATTGCCTGCAAGTCGACTATCAAGGTACTCACAAATGGCATGTGAATCGTTGAGCACAGTGCCATCATCAAGCACTAACACAGGCAACAGCCCCAGTGGATTGACTGCCAAAAACTCCGGCGAGTTTTGCTCATTTTTGCCAATATCCACGTTGATGACTTGTAAATTATGAATATCATTGATATCAAGTTCTTTGACTTTTAACAATAAGTCGACCTTGCGCGGGTTTGGCGGGGCATTCATGGTATATAGTTTCATCACTTGTTCCTTATGATGTGTGACTTTAGCTTTAATATACTTGAAACCACCATTTTACGAAATAGGGTTTTTAGGCACAAAGGAAATTTTGCTAATAAAAAATCCCCCTAACGGCAGGAGGATTTTTCGGTTTGAGGACAAAAGTATATTAAAGCTTATTTTTTATCCTGCGCTTTTTGCTCATCTTTTCGCTCGTCTTTATGACCTTCTTTATGCCAAAAGGCTTTGACTACTTCAAATTGCTCGGCAAGCGTCTGCATTAACGAGCTGTCTTTGTGCGATTTTTTGGCGACGGGTGGCAAGATGTGCTCATAATAGGTATTGGCGAGCACTCGGCGCAATAAGCCCTCCCCAATGAAGCCTTGGTCATCGTTGAGTGTACTGGCAGAGCGGAGTATGTTGCGAATATCGTATTGGGTTGGCACGATATCAGGCACTTGCTTATTACAATCTGTTAGGGTGTACACCGCGACCCGCGCCGAGCGTACCGAAGTTTCAACGGTGAACACCACATCATTGTTGGTCTCAACAAATTGACCGATGAGACCTAAATTGGTGCAGCCTTCGGGTACAATTTGTGGGCGGTCGCCTTTGGCACGTGGCATAAACATCGAAGTGATATAGGGCATATAGGCGGTGTTGGCGATGGTGTTGGCTAAAATATCATCTTTTTGCTCAAGCAAATCTAGGTGGTATAGCAGCTCCGTCACAATTTCATGCCCGGTACATTCTGGCATGGTTTTTGGCACGTAATTGCCTTTTTTGTCCATCAATAGCCCATACACCCATATTACCACCACGTCTTTGGGTTGGTCAGGAAATTGCGGTTGGCGGTTGATAGTAAAACTCATAAGCCAGTTGGAATCGGTGATGGTAACAATACCGCCTGTGACTGTTTTGCCTGATAGCGGCGGATTGACACAGTATTTTTCGCTGATTTTGCGCAAAAGCGCCGAGTCTTTGCAGGTTAAGGTTGCTGACATCCAGGCAGATTTGGGTACATGACGGTTAAATTTTTCTGGACGACCAAACACAGCAGATTGTTTGGCAAGGTAATTCCATAGTACCCAACCTTTCGTTTTTCCCATGTTATCATCAGTTAGACGGATATCAGGCGCAGTGTCACTGGTGCCATAGCGCGTATCTTCTGTCATTGACCCTGTGGTAATAATCACAAAATCATTGTCTCGTACAGGGATATGGACTTGTTGACCTTGTTGGGTGGTTGTCAGCCCTTTAACGATTTTTTTGTCGCCTTGCTGCTCAAAATCAACCGCTGTCACTAACGTGTCACTTTGTAGGTTAACGCCTTTATTGATTAAAAATTTTTGCGCAGGTACCACAAAGCTGTCGTATTGGTTGTATTTGGCAAATAACAGGGTCGACATATCTTTGATGCCATCTAAGGCTTCCAAAAACCGGTGCATATAAAGCTTGCACTCAAGCAAGCTGTGCCAGTTTTCAAAAGCAAACATACTACGCCATAGCGTCCAAAAATTACTGTCCAAAAAACTTTGGCTAAAGTAATCTTCGATGGTGAGATTATCGAGTTCGTCTTGATTTTTTAGTAATAAGCGGACGATGGCAAGTTGGTCGGCTTTGTTGAGATTAAACTTATGAAAATCTTTGATTTCGCCTTTGTTATGAATCAACCGTGCTTTGGAGTAGTTGGGGTCATTGTCATTGATCAAGCGGTATTCATCAAGCACTGAATAAGGCTCTGGTAATTCTAGCGCAGGTATATCTTGGAACATATCCCAAAAATTCTCGTAGGTGGTAATCATCTCACGACCGCCCCGCATGATATAACCGTCTTTGGCATTACCAGCGCCATCAAGTGAGCCGCCTTGCACCGCTAATTCTTCTAAAAAAGTAATATTCTCGCCCGGGATATGGGCATCTCGGATAAAATAATACGCTGCTGCTAGACCGCCAATACCGCCGCCGACGATATAGACTTTACTGTCTTTAAAACGTCCGGTATCAAAGCCGATATTACGCTGATAGTTACCACGGGCATCGCTAAACGGCATCGAATTGCCAGGTTGATTAGATTGATAATCTGCCCGCTGTGGCTGGTGATCGACCTTTTTAAAAGCTAGATTTTTTAAAAATTCACTGTTGTTCTTAGCGTTGGTTGTCATAATGAAGTGCCCTATTTTGAATAAGATTAGTATTGAATAACATTAGCGTTAGCTAACTCTTTAAACCGCGCTACTACCTTTTGACATTGATCTTAATTGCCCATTAAGACTGCTACACAATAACTAAAGACAACGGCGCGGTTATAAAATTATGATTGATAGTCATTGTTTATAATTAATAAACTCAGTTAGATTTTTAACTAAGCAATTTTATTATAACCATATTGTATGACCTCGCTAAAGCGACTTTGTGTCGACTAAGCTTTGATTAAATATTCAGTTATTTGCGCTTTTGTAATCAAAAGTAACCAATTATCGCACCTCTTCAACTTTGTAAAGGGATAAAAATCGATTGAGTTCACTTGCTAAACGCCGTAAAATGTATCACTATACTAGAACACTGAAATGCTTTACTTGTCATCTTTTACTCAAAAAAACTACTATGCCGCACACTTCGCCATCATCCCTACCCGCCTATGATTATTTGGTTGAGCTATTGAGCCAAACCGATGATAGTGACTTTATCCGCGAAATTTTGGCAGCGCTACTGACTGAAAAAGAACAAAAAGAAATCGCCAATCGCATCCAGATTTTTGCCTTGTTTCAGCAAGCGCTACCACAACGCGAAATCGCTGAGCGCTTGGGCGTGGGCATTGCAACCGTATCACGGGGCGCCAAAGCGTATGGTCAACATGATATCAACCAATTATTGCCAAATCTGAGTCATTTAACCCAATAAATCTGTGATAATGGCTTCAAGCGTAAATAAGCCCATCACAGTAGCATACATACTTTAGGGTGATGTGGAGGGTGATTAGAAGGGCGATGAAAATCAGCGTGAAAATAACTGTCATGTCATAAAAGAGTTGCAAGCAGGGGTTAATCTGATTACAATGTATCATCATACTAGAACACTGAAACATTGATTAAAATTTAAGATAGGGTAAATTTAAGCCGCTATAAATTTAAGATACTGTAAATTTAGCATACTATAAATTTAAGACACCATGATGACTACACACGCCAAACCACCCAAAATCGCCCTTGCCAGCAAACCAAGCCTGATTAAACTTGCACAAGACATTGATTTTTTTGAACTCTTTAAACGTATTGAAGCCAAATATGCTACCTGTTTTTTACTGGAATCGTTGGGCGAAGAAAGCTATATCTCACGTCATCATGCCATCGGCTTTGACCCTGCGTTGACGGTATTGGCAAAAGATCGCCATACTTTGACTATCACCAACAATCGCACGGGGGAAAGCACGGATTTTACCTGTGACAATCCTTACCAACTACTGCGCGAAATCACCCCACAGCATGTGATTTCACGTAGCCATACCGGCGGATTGGTCGGTTTTTTGGGATTTGATAGTGTCAATTTTTTTGAGCCGACCCTGAATATTCAAACCAGTGATGATTTCGAGCCGTTCAAATTCGGGGTGTACTTAGATGGGTTAAGCCTTGATAAGATGACCGGTGAAATTTTTTATTATTATTACGATACCGACCACCAAAGCAATCGTATTGACGAAATCAAGTCATTATTGACCGCTATTTCGCCTGACTATACGCAGCCGACTGCTGAACATTTGGGCGATGGGATGAACCGCGAGCAACATGCGGCAGCGGTGATGAAAGTCAAAGAAGACATTAAAGCTGGGCTGATTTTTCAGTGTGAAGTGGGTTTCAAATCGCATTATCGCATCCAAGGCGATACCATGCCAATTTATAGTAAACTGCGCGAAGTCAATCCGTCACCGCATATGTACTATGTCAAATTTGGCGCCCAAAAAATCATCGGCGCATCGCCTGAGTTGTTGTTCCGATTGCGCAATGGTGAGATGGAAACCTTCCCACTAGCGGGCACCACCAAGCGCGGCAAGGATGAGACCGAAGATCGCCAATTAGCGCGCGCCTTGCTCAATGACCCCAAAGAAATCGCCGAACATAATATGTTAGTGGACTTACATCGTAATGATATCGGGCGGGTGGCACGCTTTGGAACGGTAAAAGTGCGTAACTTAATGGATATCAAGCGCTTTTCACATGTCCAGCATATCTCCAGTGAAATCGTCGGTATTCTTGACCCTAATCATGATATGTTCACCGCGCTTGCCAGTAATTTTCCCGCAGGCACGCTATCGGGTGCACCCAAAATTGAAGCGATGAAAATTATAAATACGCTCGAACCCGATGGTCGCGGCGCTTACGGTGGCGCACTCGGTCAGTTTTGTTTTAATGGGGATTGTATTTTTGCTATCCCGATTCGCTCACTGTTTATCAATGGCGAAAAAGCGTATGCGCAAACTTGCGGCGGCAATGTGTATGACTCCAATCCTGAAGACGAATATGAAGAAATCGTACGAAAATTTTCTGCGATGAAAGTTGTACTATCCAATTTTGCGCCAGTGTCATAAGCTAGTTTTTAATCATAACGATAGCTTGAGACAGACAAGGGTGATGATGGATTGGCATCATAGCAAGGGATATCAGCAGTATTTTAAACGTTTAGAATAACCGCCAAACCTATTTTTAGAGTTGACTATGCAAGTGTTAATTATTGATAACTACGATTCTTTTACCTTTAACTTATACCAATATATTGGTGAGATTTTAGCTGCAGACAATCAACCTTTTAACGTGATTGTCAAACGCAACAACGAAATCACGCTAGATGACGTCAAAGCCATGAATCCTGACCGCATTATCATCTCGCCCGGTCCTGGCTCGCCCGATGACCCTGCGTATTTTGGTGTGTGTGGTGACGTCATTACTGAGCTTGGCAAAACCATACCGCTGCTGGGCGTGTGTCTTGGCATGCAAGGCATTGCGCATTTTTTTGGTGGTCAAGTGGTGCGAGCCAATGTGCCCATGCATGGCAAAACGTCACCGATTCGCCACGATGGTCAAGGCGTATATCAAGGTTTGCCACAGCAGCTTGACATCATGCGTTATCATTCACTCATGGTCGACGCCGCCTCACTCCCCGATTGTTTGGTAGTGACCAGCGTGGTATCTAGTGAGCAACATAGTGATAAAAACCTCAAAGATGCCAGTCTAGCAGGCGATGAAATCATGGGCATTCGCCACCGTGAGTATCCGATTCAAGGGGTGCAATATCACCCAGAATCCTTCGCCACCGAAGGTGCCAAAACGCTGCTGAGAAACTTTTTGTGGCAAAATTGAGGTGAATCCATCTCGGTGAAGCCATCGCAGTGAATCGATGGCGGCATAGCCATTACGCCCAATATCGCAATAGGGTTTATGCCATAAGGTGCTACCCTATCAAATTTGTTAGTAGGTTTATTTACAACAGCAGCAAAATCACCGATATAATCGCTCCCACCGCCACAAATGCCAAGCCACGCTTAAAAATTTTTGAACTTGGGGCAAATAAAAAGAAACTCGATAGCACAAAAAACAATAAACTCATGCCAAACAATACATTGAGCCCACCCATACTACCTTTAGAGGGCGCTTTATGAAAATTCACCATTTTATCTAATACCACAGGCAGTTTTTTGCTGGTATAAGTCACCTCACCGGTTTTAGTATTGTACTGTCCATCTTTAAAAAGCTGTATATCACCCTGCTGCTCCCTAAAATCGATGTTTTTCATTTTTAGGGTTTTGGCTAAATTTTTCTCATCAAGATTGGTTGCCACGACTTGCTTGACAGTTTTTGAAGATTTTAAAAAATCAGTGTCGCGAAATACCAGCAACATGCCACTGAGTGAATAGACCAGCATAATGCCAACCATAAAGAATCCAACATAGCGGTGCCCAAGCCTCATGTAGATACGAAAATCTTTCATTGTCATTGTTTGACTGCCTCTTAAAAAATTGAGCCGTCATTATCCAATAGTAGATTGAGAATGTAAATAATAATGATTATCATTTAATTAAATAACATCATACCTAACTACATAGACCAATTTTTGCGCCATTGGTTGCTGCTGTAAACACGCCAAATATAGACTTCACCGAGAAAGCCTATGAATCAAAAACCGTCAATCAAATTTGGTGAGGCTGTTTTAACACATAGGCATAGGCAATCTTTTTACCTTGGTCGTCATACTCCCAGTACACGCCCTGCACTTCTGGCTCAAAGCCTGGCAAGCGATTAACCCCTTCTTGCAATGCCAAGAAGTAGTCGAGCACCGCCCCATCCCATACTTCGCCAGGGACAATACAATATACTCCCGGTGGATACGGCAGCGCACCTTCCATCGCCACCCGTCCGCGAATTTCTGTTAGCGCAACCAGCTCAACCTCATTACGGATAAAGGCGTTATGGGCATCAAACGCGCTTATAGCAACTTTGGGGCGATGTTCGCGCTCAAACATTTGTTTTTGTCGTTTATTCAGCTGATGTTTGGCATAGAAGTTATGCATCAGTTGGCATAGTTCATTGATGGTCAGTTTGCGGTACTGCGGGTATGCCTTAGCCAGTGTCGGCAACACTTGGGTTACGGGGCTGTTTTCGCGAATGTGCTTTTCAAAACTGACAATACGGGCGACCAAGTGCTGGAATTTTGCCAAGGTTTCGGCAGGCGTCAACAAAAATAAAATCGAATTTAAATCGGCTTTTTCTGGAATGACCGAGCTTTCGCGCAGATAATGGGCCAAAATAGCGGCAGGAATCCCTGTCGCTTCATACTCACCGGTTTGCATATCAATACCTGGTGTCGTCAGTAGCAATTTGCACGGGTCGATAAAGTATTGGTCATCGGCATAATGCTGAAAATCATGCCAGCGCGCGCCTGCCTCAAAGCGGAAAAAACGAATATCATGGGCAATGGTTTCGGTATCGTAGTCTTGCCAAGCTTGCCCGTCTACTGTAGGCGGAACAAACGGCAAAATCATGGTACAAGTGTCTAGCAGCATTTTACGAGCTTCGATACCGCCGATAACACACTCATGCCACATGCGCTGACCGGCTTTTCCTTCATGCATTTTGGCATTGACATCGAGTGAGGCAAACAACGGGTAAAACGGCGAGGTCGACACGTGCATCATAAACGAGTTGTTAAAGCGTTTATGATTGACATAACGGGCTTGCCCGCTGATATGGTTATCTTTTTTATGGATTTGTGAGGCTTGAGAAAAGCCCGCTTGTTGCTTGTGTACCGATTGGGTGACCAAAATTCCCGGATCATTTTCACCCAGCTCAAGTAGCAGTGGCGAGCAATCACGCATCATCGGAATAAACTGCTCATAACCCACCCAAGCACTGTCAAACAAAATATAGTCACACAGATGCCCGATGCGATCGACCACTTGGCGGGCGTTATAAATAGTGCCATCATACGTGCCCAGCTGAATTACCGCTAAGCGAAATGGGCGGGCATCATCCGCTTTATCGGGCGCAACTTCACGAATACGCTCACGGATTTCGGCTTCATCAAAACAATGGGCGGGAATGCCGCCAATCAAACCATAAGCATTGCGGTCGGTCTCTAAATACACAGGCGTACCACCTGCCATGGTTAAGGCGCCTTGGTACACAGATTTGTGATTGTTACGGTCAAACAGCACCAAATCACCATGCGCCACTAAGGCACCAATCGCAATTTTATTGGAAGAGGAAGTACCGTTAAGCACAAAGTAGGTTTTATCCGCATTAAAAACTTTCGCCGCATGCGCTTGTGCTTCATACGCTGGCCCTTCATGAATCAGCAAATCGCCGAGACGGACATCGGCATTACAAGAATCGGCACGAAACAGCGTTTCCCCAAAGTATAAATAAAAGCGTCTGCCAGAAGGATGCTTACGAAAAAACTGTCCGCCTTGGTGCCCAGGACAGTCAAACGCCGCATTGCCATAGTCAGTGTAGTCCATCAAGGCTTGGAAGAAAGGCGGATCGAGCGTGGCGATGTAATCCGCCGCCGCCGCATTGACCAATTGTCCGTTATAAAACTTTTGATCATCTGCCAGCTCTAACACACCATACACATTGGGTAGCCATTCATCAGGCACTACATCACCATATTCAATCGCCACAAATATCGGAATGGCAAAACCTAAATCTTCAATATCTTGATACACACGCGGCAAGTCTGTCATCGTGACTACAATTGCTGCAATATTGGTATAGTCGGTCGATTCAATATCGATGGTACGATAATTAAGATTTAGGGCGTACTCGATGCCATCACTGATGACTACTTTCATAATTATTTTCCTTGCTGCAACCGTGTCAGTTGCCAAAACGCCATCATCGTTGTCATAAAATGGCATTAATAAAATAAGCGGTTGAAAAGATGAATAGTAACGTAAAACTGGCACAAAGTGCGAAAAAAGTATCGCTGCTTATTTCCTATTTCCTCCTGCTATTTCATACCACGATTGGCACAAGCAAAATAGCCAGTAACATCGCTACCACACATCATTACGTGAATGGCTCAATACTGTTAGTCAGACCTGCTACACTAAACCTGAACAATATTTGATAAAAGCTAATGCCATTTGATAAAAAAAGGTGATAAAAGAAAAGGAGGTCACTATGGGCGTACAAATGAATATTTGGATGACTATTTTGGGTTTTATCAGTTTATCGATTGTGATTAGCATCGTAACCCATTGTTGGATTCGCTATCATTTAAAAAATAAAGCCGCTAACCTGCCGCCGCAATCTCATACAACGCCTGAGTCGCAAAACAATCACTCATAAGCAAGGCGTCAAATGTTTAGCAACACGCTAAGCGAATTAGTTGGCTAATGCGCTTGTCATGCCGCTCTACCAAGTATCATGGGTCACCGTATCACGGGCTAATTGTTAAAAATATAAAAAAATAGATAAAAAACAGTTGACGGCAAAAATAAAAATATATATTATACGCTCCACTTCGACATTAACGGTGAAAGCGGTCGAGGTCACGCTATAAACTAAGCGTGCTAGTGTCCCCATCGTCTAGAGGCCTAGGACATCGCCCTTTCACGGCGGTAACCGGGGTTCGAATCCCCGTGGGGACGCCAATTTTTTTAGTGGTAACGCTAAAAAATACAGTTAAAAAGCCATGCTAATCTAGTATGGCTTTTTTGTTTTTGTGGCTTTATAAATTTCTTTTGCTTATGCACTTCTTTTGTTATGCACTTTTTAGCGGTAACCTCAATTTGTTACCAAGCCATTTTTGCTAAGGTTTCGCCAGATACACCTGCGCAAACTGCAAATCCTCTGGAAAAGTCAGTTTGATATTGCTATGACTGCCTTCCACCAATAACGGCTGTTTGCCAAAATGCTCAAATAAACTGGCTTCATCGGTAAACGCAATCGTTTGCTCAATGGCTTGGGTCAGATAATCATAAAGTGTTGCCAATGGAAAAATCTGCGGGGTTTGTGCTAGCCACAACTGACTGCGATCAAGCGTTTTTTGTGACAACACTTGGTCTTGTGCATGGATGATTTGTTTGACCGTATCACGCACCGGTACTGCTAATAAGCCACCCGCCGACTCCTGCACATGCTCTTTCTGTGACTGTTGAGGCAACTGTTGCAAAAATTGCTGCGTGGTCTGCGTGATCAATTTTTCTATATCGCTCGGATTGACACAAGGACGCGCAGCATCATGAATCAGCACCCAATGATTATCATACGTATGATGACTAGCTTTTTCACTGAAGGCTTTGTCACGGAGGGGATTTTGATATTGTTGCCAAATCGTTTGCACGGCGTTAAACACCGAATTCATTCGCTCTTTGCCACCTATCACCCACTCGATTGGCATGCTAAAGCCCAGTGTTTTGGCAATTGTATCTTCCTCAGAAATCACCAAATAGCAAGTGCTTAGTTGCTGGACTTTGCTTAGCGCCGCGATGCTGTGTTGTAGCACCGTCTGACCGCCAATATGGGTGTACTGTTTTGGCATTTGACTACCAAAGCGTTTGCCAACGCCTGCAGCGACGACCACGGTGTCAATCGTAAAGTTGTTAGATAAATTGGCGGCTATCGCGTTAAATTCTGACATGGCGTCTTTTCAACAATAAAGTAAACAGTTGACAGTAAAAATTGAGACAAACATAAATTTGGCAGTTTTTATGCTTTTATGGGTGAGGCGTGGCGGTGTTGTGGGCAGTCGGTGTGATGACATCGGTACTGTACACACTGCTAGCGGTCGACATTTGCACAAATGTTTCACCTTGTTTGATTAAGCCTAAATCAGAGCGAGCGTGTTCTTCCACCGCTTCAAGTCCGTTTTTTAGGTCTTTGACATCGGCAAGCAATACTTCATTGGCTTTTTGCTGATCACTATTGATAGATTGCTGTTCGCTGATTTGTTTATTTAACGCTGCCAAATCGCCACGACCATTGGTGCCAAACCAATACTGGTATTGTAGACATACCAACACAATCACCGCAAAAATAATCATAAACAGTTGACGCAAATAAGTCATGACAGCACTCAATAATAAAAACTTTTGGCATAAAAAAACCTTATCCCACGCATTGTAGCAAATTCAATGTCGTGGGTTAAGGTTTTTATCACTTCAATGCTTTATCAAGCTTCAAAATTTAAGCTTTTAGAGTTAATCTTTTGGCGCTGAGCTTTTAAAGTTAGGCTTTTAAAGTTAGGCTTTTGGGTTGCGTAAACCGATAAACTCCTCAGCACCGTGGTAGCTTGCAGTGACCATCTGCTCGATACGAAGCAGTTGGTTGTATTTGGCGACACGGTCAGAACGGCACAGTGAGCCTGTTTTGATTTGACCTGCAGCTGTCCCCACGGCTAAGTCAGCGATGGTGCTGTCTTCAGTCTCACCTGAGCGGTGTGAGATGACGGTGGCATAGCCATTTTTCTTCGCTAGATAAATGGCGTCTAAGGTTTCTGATAAAGTACCAATTTGGTTGAATTTAATCAAAATCGCATTGGCAATGTGTTTGTCGATACCTTCTTGTAGGATTTTTGGGTTGGTGACAAACAAATCGTCACCCACGAGTTGTACTTTGTCGCCCAATTTTTGCGTTAAGTACGCCCAGCCGTCCCAATCGCTTTCATCTAGACCATCTTCAATCGAGATAATTGGGTATTGGCTCACAAGACCTGCTAAATAATCCGCAAAACCTTCTGAACTAAAGGCTTTATTGCCTTCGCCTTCAAGTACGTATTGACCGTTCCCTTGCTCATTTTTATGGTAGAACTCTGATGAGGCACAATCAAGCGCTAAGTAAATGTCTTTACCTGCGGTATACCCTGCTTGCTCAATCGCTTGCATGATGACAGTAATCGCTTCTTCGTTTGAGCGTAAGTTTGGTGCAAAGCCACCTTCATCACCGACGGCGGTATTTAAGCCTTGTTTTTTTAGCACAGATTTTAGGCTATGGAACACTTCTGTACCTGCACGCAACGCTTCACTGAAGCTGGTGAAATTAACAGGCTCAATCATAAACTCTTGGATATCAACGGTGTTATCCGCGTGGGCACCGCCATTTAGGATATTCATCATCGGCACCGGCATCGATAGTGATGTTTGCCCACGTAGATTGGCAATGTACTGGTGAAGTGGCAATTTTTGTGATTGTGCGGCGGCACGGGCTGCTGCTAAAGATACTGCTAAAGTCGCATTGGCGCCCAATTTTTCTTTGTTTTCTGTGCCATCAAGCGCTAATAATTTGTTGTCAAGATCTTGTTGTTTTGATACGTCCATATCAACCAGTGATGAACGAATTTCACGGTTGACGTTGGCAACGGCTTTTTTGACCCCTTTACCCAGATAGCGTGATGCATCACCATCACGCAGCTCAAGCGCTTCACGTGAACCTGTCGATGCCCCCGATGGCGCTGCTGCACGACCGATAGTACCATCCGCTAAAATCACATCGGCTTCAATGGTTGGGTTGCCGCGTGAGTCCAAAATTTCGCGCGCAATGATATCTTTGATTTGGTTATTGGTGGTGGTTTCTTCAGCGTACATGGTGTTTTCCTTAGCTGTCACAATCAACAATGGGAGTGTTAAAATACAAATGGGGTGGGTTTATCATAGCATATTTTAACAGGTTTTAGCAGCTTATCACTATCGCCTATAGGTCATGCATAGTCATACGCAGCCAAGTAAAACCAGCTCCAACAGGTTGTCAAAATAACCATAAGCCGTTAGGAAATGACCTTCATGCGAGTGAGTCGCAACGCATTAAGTAATACAGAAATCGAACTTAGCGCCATCGCCGCTGCCGCAATCATCGGATTGAGTAGCCCAAAAGCCGCTAACGGTATACCAAGGCAATTATAGATAAACGCAAAAAATAGGTTTTGCTTAATATTACGCAGGGTTGCGCGGGCAATTGTGACCGCATAATCGACATGTTTGAGCGACTCGCCCATCAGCCTTGCCGTGGCGCTATGCTTGGCAATATCGGTTGCGCCTTCTACCGCAAAACTTGCGGTTGCCGTTGCCATCGCCGGGGCATCATTCACCCCATCGCCCACCATTGCCACTTTTTTGCCTTGTTGTTGTAGGCTATCAATTTTTTGCGCTTTATTACGGGGTGATAGCTCACCAAGTGCCTTGCTGGCGTTAATCTGCTGACCCACATAATCCACCACCGATTGCTTGTCGCCACTCATCACTACCACATCTAGATGATGGGCTTGCAGCGACGCAATTACCTTAATGCTGTCTTGTTTGAGCTCGTCGGCTAGCGCAAAAGCTGCCACAGGGGTGTCATTGATACTTACCGCCACTTGACTGGCAATTTGCCAAACAGGATTGGCTTGGATAGTCGCTGCAGGCAATTGAAGATTGGCAAAACTTGGCGTGCCGATTTTCACCCGCCCAATCGTGGCTACCTGTGCCTGTATCCCCTGCCCGAGCACTGTTTCCACATGGCTTATGGTAAATGCCGCTAGACTTTGAGGCGTATCAGTCTGTTTATTGTAAGATTCAGCATAGTTCACTAGCGTGGTCGCAAGTGGGTGGTTCGCATGACGCTCGACACTGGCAACGAGCTGCAGCAGTGCTGCTTTATCTAAGTTAAACAGTTTTAAATTGTCTTCTATTAGGTACGCTGCAGATAATTGGGGTTTACCTTGGGTGATGGTACCTGTCTTATCGAGTACTACCGTATCAATTGCACCTGCCGCTTCTAAGGCTTGCGCATCTTTAAACCAAACCCCTGAGCGTGCTGCCACCCCCATGCCCGCCATGATGGCTGCGGGCGTCGCCAGTCCCAATGCACAGGGGCAAGCAATCACGAGCACCGCCACCGCGCGCATGAGGGCCGTGTCAAACGCGCCTAAGAACCAATAATTGGCAAAAAAAGTTAACAACGCGATGGCAACCACCACCGGCACAAAAATCCCTGCAACTTTATCTGCGATACGGGCGATATGGGCTTTACTGCCTTGCGCGTCGTTGAGCGCTTGTATCATATCGCCAAGCCGTGTTTGGCTACCTTTGGCGGTGACTTGGTATTCAAAGCTGCCGTTTTCTACCATGGCACCTGCTAGCACCGTGCTGCCAATATGTTTAGACAGGGGCACTGATTCACCCGTCAAATGGCTCTCATCACACCAGCCTTCGCCAGCGGTGACGATGCCATCCGTGGCAATGCGAGTACCTGCTTTAGCACGTAAAATTTGACCAGCCGTGACTTGCTCAAGGGGCAGGATTTGCCACTGCGCATCTTGGCTTTGTGGATTGGGTTTTTTAACTTCCACTTGCTCAGGGGTGAGCGCTAATAGCAAATTGATGCTATTTAGGCTATGTTTTTTGGTACGGGCTTCTAGGTATTTCCCCATTTTGACAAAGGCAATCACCATCACGCTGGCTTCAAAATACACATGGGGCATGCTATGCGCCATCCCATCATGCCCCATTTGGGCGGTGGTTTGCAGATAGCTCAACCAACTATAGGTCGAATACGCCCAAATTGTCAGTGTGCCGAGCACCACCAGCACGTCCATATTGGCAAGACCGCCTTTGATACTCGCCCAGGCACTTTTGTAAAACGCCATCGCCAAGCCAAACTGTACGATAGTTGCCAACACAAATTGTAGCCACAGCGGCGGCATCAGTGCGTGACTGCCCATCATCATGCCCGCCATACCAATCAAAAAAGGCAGTAAGCAAATCCAGACCGCAATCAAGGTGTAGGGTGCTTTTTGCTCATGGGCTTCATGCTCAAATAGCGCGTTCTGCGGCTGTACTTTTGCCTCATAGCCTGTCTTTTTCACCCATTCTACAATTTGCTCGGCGTTGGTTTGTGAGGCATCAAACTGCACCTGCGCTACTTCATTGGCATAATTGACATCGGCTTGCACTATCGCAGGCTTTTTATTGAGCACTTTTTCGATGCGGCTAGCACAGGCTTGACAAGTCATGCCATCGATATCAAGAATGATTTGCTCGGTATGGGCGTTGTCTGTTGCGTGGATCGATTGGGTAGTCATGATAGTGTCTGTCTTGTAGGGTGTCTTACGTGGCGTCGTTATACTACGTCAAAGCCAGCGTCTTCAATCGCTTCTTTAAGCGTGTTTTGTTGTGCTTGACTGTCATCAAAGCTGATTGTTGCGTTGTTATGGTCAAGGCTGACATCGAAAGATTGCACCCCTGCCACTTGATTGAGGGCATTGGTTACGCTTTTGACGCAGCCGCCACAAGTCATGCCTTGTATATTTAAGGTGATGGTTTGGGTTGTCATATTCGCTCCTTTTTTACGTTTACGTGGCTATTTTTTTAATTAATGGGCTTGTTTGCTAAGCCAATCTTGCATTTGTTTGATTTCTGGCGTTTGCGCTTGTTTAATCTGCTTGGCGAGTGTTAGCATCGCTGGATTTTTACCATAGGTTTGCTCTATCGTTGCCATATCAATCGCGCCTTGGTGATGCGGTATCATACCCTTGGCAAAGGCGATATCAGGATTAGCGTCCATAATTCCTTGCATCATGGCATCGTGGTTGCTCATGTCTTTTTGCTGATAGGCTTGTGTTATTTCTTTGGCATTGCTCGCCGCTACCTGACTTGATTCGTTCTTGTCCAACCAGTTTTGCATCACGCTGATTTCACTTTGCTGGGTATCGACGATTTTTTGCGCAAGGGCTTTCATCTCGGCATCTTTGCCATATCGCAGCTGCACTTTTGCCATCGCAATTGCGCCTTCATGATGCGGTATCATGCCCTTGGCAAATCCCACATCGGCATTCTTAGCTTGCACCCCTGCTGACATGGCTTGGTGCATTTTATTCATGATATCCATATAAGCCATGATATGCGGCGGCTGCGATTGTGACTGTGTATCCGCTGCCGAAGCCATATGATGCATTGACTGCGCTTGGGTCATACTCGCATGGGTACTTGTAGCATGGCTACTTGATGCCGCCGTTGCAGTTTGGCTAGTGTCATTTTTTGTGCACGCCGTTATACCTAGCGCCAATGCCACCACCCATGACAAACCTACGATGTTATTCATATTCATATCCTTCAGGTTGATTTTTTAGGTTCTTTGAAAAAAAAGATTGATTTATCACACTGTGGTATTACTATAAACCTTAACATTAGGTCAAGGTCAAGCAAAAAATGAATATTAATGAAGTCGCTAAATTGACTGAATTATCACCTAGGCAAATTCGTGAGTACGAAAAACTCGGTTTATTACAGACCATCCAACGCACTGACAGTGGTTATCGTGTCTTTAGCGATACCCAATTACAGCGTCTAAAATTTATCAAACATGCCCGTGATGTGGGATTTTCATTGGCGCAGATTGAAGCATTATTGGCTCTACAAGACAACAAGCAGCGTAGCAACGCCCAAGTCAAAGCATTAACCCGCAATCACATTGATGAACTAAGCGATAAAATACAGCGGTTATAATCAATGAAAGCCACGCTACAAGCCTGGCACGATAGTTGTTTGGGAGATGGCTCACCCACTTGTAGCATTTTAGAGGGTTTACAAGATGGCGTACAAGATGACTTACAAAATGACTCAGTGGCCAAGCACGCTTGCCGCACCGAGCGTAGCTACTAAACAAGCAATTTAGGAAAGTCTACCGTCTTTTGCCAAATCACCCGCTAAAGTGCGATTGTTGGCAGGGTTGGCAGGTGCTTCAATCGGGAAAGGCTCGGTGATATAGTCGACATTGGTCAGCGCAGCTTTGAAGGCAAAAACTGACGTCTGGGTATCATCAAAGCTAACAATCACGCGATGATTTTCAGGTTCAAGATGCACTGCCTGCACCCCGCCGATGGTGGTTAACGCTTTCATGACTTCCTCATAGCCTGCTGGGTCATTAATGCCTTTTAAATCATACGCGACTGTTTGAATTGCCATGGTTATTCCTGTATTTATGCTGTGGGTTATCAAATATTGTTCTAATCCTATAAGCTACCACTATACCATAGCCAAAAAAAAGCCTCGTTATCGATTGATAGCATTTTAATAACAAGGCGTTGCAAATTTGTGTTAAAAACTTGCGTAAAAATCAGTGGGTATCTAACACCTCAAACCCTTTGACTAAGGTATCAAGCTGTTTTAACTGGGCTAAAAACGGCTCAAGCTGACTCAGCCGCAGCGCACAAGGACCATCGCATTTGGCGACATCAGGATTTGGATGCGCTTCTAAAAATAACCCTGCCAATCCTGTTGCCATGCCAGCGCGTGCCAACGTGGCAATCTGTTCTCGGCGACCGCCTGCACTATCTTCACGCGCACCCGGCTGCTGAAGGCTATGGGTCACATCAAAAAACACGGGAACCTGCATTTTTTTCATAGTGTCAAAGCCAAGCATATCGACAACGAGATTGTTATAACCAAACGCACTGCCACGCTCGCACAAGATGATTTTATCATTACCGGCTTCAAGGCATTTATTGATGATATGCTTCATCTCATGGGGTGCCAAAAACTGCGCTTTTTTGACATTAATAATCGCACCGGTTTTTGCCATCGCTGCTACCAAGTCGGTTTGGCGACTCAAAAATGCGGGCAACTGGATAATATCTGCCACTGCTGCCACAGGCTCAGCTTGATACGGTTCGTGTACGTCAGTGATAATTGGCACATTGAAGGTTTTTTTGATATCGCTTAGCCATTCGATACCTTTTTCCAGACCTGGACCACGAAACGAGTACAAGCTTGAGCGATTGGCTTTATCAAAACTTGCCTTAAACACATAGCCGATATTTAAGCGCTTACAGATTTCAATATAGCTTTCAGCAATTTCAAATGCCAAATCTTTGCTTTCTAGTACATTCATGCCGCCAAACAGCACAAACGGTTGATCATTGCCGATAGTAATATCGTTGAGCTGAATGTGAGATTGCGGTGTCGGTAAGTTAGTGGTCATAGGGCTCTCAGTATGTTGTCAAATTTTTTATTGATTGTCACTATAGCATAATTGGCTATAGGCAATGGCTAAAAACAAAAAACCACCTGTAACAGATGGTTTTGTTGTGCATCATAAATACTATTTTTTGGTTTGTTTCGCCGCTGCAACAAAGCTATTGAACAATGGATGACCACCGCGTGGCTGGCTGGTAAATTCTGGATGGAATTGTACCGCCACATACCAAGGATGATTGGCAATCTCTACTGACTCGACCAAATGCTGTTTGGCTGAATAACCAGAAATTTTCATGCCGGCATTTTCCAGCTGTTCGATATAGCGACCATTCATTTCATAGCGGTGACGATGACGCTCAGTAATCACAGGGCTGCCATAGATTTGACGCAGTTTGCTGTCTTCCACAAGCTCGGCTTTTTGGGCGCCCAAACGCATGGTACCGCCCAAGTCCGAGGCATCACTACGCACTTGTAGTTCACCTTTTTCATCAAACCATTCTGTAATCAAACCAATCAATGGCGCTTTGGTTTTTTTATCAAACTCTGTTGAGTTGGCATCTAAACCCAATACATTGCGCGCAAACTCAATGACGGCTAATTGCATTCCCAAACAAATCCCCAAATAAGGCACATTGTTTTCGCGGGCATAGCGAATTGCTTTCATTTTACCCAAGGTGCCGCGCTCACCGAATCCACCAGGCACAAGCACGGCATCAGCAGATTTAATATGCTCAAACAGGCTATCATCGTTTTCAAGTTTTTCGGCATCGACATAGTCAATATTGACTTTGACATTGTTTGCCACACCCGCATGTAGCAAGGCTTCATTGATTGACTTATAAGCATCAGGCAGTTCGACGTATTTACCCACCATTGCCACAGTTACGGTTTCTTGGGTATTTAACAAAGCTTGGGTAAACTGGTGCCAATCACTTAAGTCCGCCTCTGGGGTGTCTAACCCAAAGCGCTCACAAATCAAATCATCTAAATGCTGGGCATGCAGGATACTTGGAATTTGATAAATGGATTTGGCATCTGGGCAAAGAATAACGGCACGTTGCTCAACATTGGTAAACGAGGCTATTTTTAGGCGATTATCATCGCTAATCGCGTGTTCACTACGACAAATTAGCACATCAGGTTGCAAGCCAATGCTGCGTAATTCTTTGACTGAGTGCTGGGTTGGTTTGGTTTTGCTCTCGCCTGCACTCGCGATATAAGGCACGAGGGTTAAATGCATCAGCATCGCATTGTTGCGGCCAAGTTCAACTTGCATTTGACGCACCGCTTCCATGAATGGCAAGCTTTCAATATCACCGACAGTACCACCGATTTCTATCATGGCAATATCGTAGCCTTCGCCACTGGCACGGATACGCGCTTTGATTTCATCGGTAATATGTGGAATGACCTGTACCGTACCGCCCAAATAATCACCGCGACGTTCTTTTTCAATCACCGTTGAATAAATACGCCCGCTGGTAAAGTTGTTACGTTGCGTCATTTTTGAGTGGCGCAAAAAACGCTCGTAATAGCCCAAATCAAGGTCAGTCTCTGCGCCATCTTCGGTAACAAATACTTCACCATGCTGAAACGGGCTCATTGTACCTGGATCAATATTGATATAAGGGTCCATTTTGGTCATGGTGACTTTCAGACCACGTGCCTCAAGAATCGCGGCTACCGATGCAGCGGTGATACCTTTGCCAAGTGAAGAAACGACACCGCCAGTTACAAAGATGAATTTTGTCATGTTATCTATTTCGCTCGTTGGTAAAAAAGAATTTTACTCGAAAATGCCTAGGTTTAGCAAAAAATTATTTTTATCAATAAATCGCGCACTCATAAAAAAATCCACTCATCGCTGAGTGGATTTTTTGATAGCAAATTCTAGAGAAGATTAGAAGTTGTATTCGATACCAGTACCGATACCAAAACCACTTGCATCTAGATCATAACCATCTTCGCTAGCTTCAATTTTGCTGTAACCAGTATATAGGTGACCAGTTGTTGCAGCATTAAAACCATATTTACCACCAACTACAAAACGTGAACCATCTAAGCCATCAAGACCACTAATGTTTTTTACTATATCGCCTTGTGCGTAAGCTTTCCATTTTGTAGCAGGAATTGCGTATGAGCCGCTTAGAGTAAATAAGTTCTCATTTTTATCTTTATCTAAATCTGTAACTTGATATAGTGCGCCTAATGTAGTAGCAGCATTTACATCAAATGCTCCACTTACGCGCGCAGTGCTGAAGTCGCTAGATTTGATATAAGTAGCACCTGCACGGAAAGGTTGGTTAGTTGGCTCATATTTTAAGCCTGCACCGAATGCTTCTGATTTAGTCGCTAAATCAGTTGAATTTTTTTCTTCCATAACATACATGCCCATGAACTGAAGACCATTGTATGATGGAGAGAAGTAAGCAAGGGCATTGTTAGCGCGATTACCGTCCCAAGATGCCAAGAATTTTACTGTCTCGCCTTTTTTAACACCTAAAATATCTGCTGTTTCTTTATCAGCAGCTTCGACGCTGAAACCTGTACTATAGGTGTCATATAGACTTACAGTTTGACCTGCGTAATTGATATTATCATCGATTGCAGACAAACGACCAGCAACTAAGGTACCATATTGTTTGTTTGATAGACCAATATAAGTATCGCGTGAACGGAAGTTTTTACCTTTGTCCGCATCAACATCAATACCATATTCTAATTGATACACTAGGTCAGTATTAGCTGTTAATGCTTCCGCACCTTTAAAACCGATACGTGAACCTGTCAAATTACTTGAACCTGTAGAATTTAGTTGGGTGGTACTATAATCTTCATCGATTAATTTATCACCATCTTTTTTTACTGTTAAGTTACCATCAACATAGTCAGTAGTTAACAGAACTTTACCGTAAACTGTTGGAGCAGCATGGGCAGCAGAAACTGAAAGTGCAGCGAAGGCTGTGGCTAAAAGTAATTTTTTCATAGGTCATCTCTATCAGTAAAAACAAATTTTAGATAACTGGTGACTTGTCAGCACCACTACCTCTCCGAATAACCAAAGCAAGAAAACTATTACTTTGGCTCATATTAATAGCGTCAACTATTAATTGTATAAATCTAGCAATAAAGTTTGAATATATTTACAATTTCTTCTTACTAATTACTAAAAACATACTTCTAACTACTAGGATAACAATTTTGAAATATTTTGCAATATTTTGCAATAGTTTTTACACTTTTTATATCATTTGTGATTTATTTTTAATCAAATTGATAATTGTTGATTTTTGTCAAGATAATAGCGAACTTTATTCTGCCAATAAAAAAGCTAACTAAAGAATTAGTTAGCTTTTACAGCAATCTAAAAGTTAGATATATTAGAATTTGTATTCAATACCCGTACCTACGATAGTGTCATCTTTATAGTTGTCACGGCTGATTTGACCAGCGTAAATGTGACCCGTGGTCGCTTTATTGAATGCGTATTCGCCGCCTACCGCAACTTCTGAGCTATCATTGTCACCAAAATCAGTGTTGATATATTGCGCTTTGGCAGTCCATGGTGTGTTAGCAATAGCATATTTACCAGAGATTAACCAAGTTTTAGCATCATCATTCACGTTGAATAAATCAGCATTTTGGTATAACGCACCCAAGGTCAGACCCTGCACCATGTTCATTTTGCCCATGTCTACGGTGCCCGCTAAACGCCATGCTGTATCTTCAACACCCATGTTATTGTCATAACCTGCGGCTAAATAAACACCATTTTGATCATAAACCAATGAAGCAGAATAACCGTTCGCACCTTCATCTTTTTCGGTATTAGGCTTGTCAGTATCTTTATCAACTTCAGACAAGCTAACAGCCGCTGTAAAAGTCACTGGCATACCAACAATGGTCGGTGATTTATAAGCCACCATATTGTTAGCACGGTATTCACCTAGGTTGGTATACCCACGTGGACCGGCATTATAAATACTCAAAGTATCAACATTAGCATTGAATACGTCGGCATTGCCTTTAGCCAATCTAAATGGGGTGTCCTTACGACCCGCAATTAAAGTACCTAAAGTATTGTGTGCTAAGCCGATATAGGTATCACGTGATCTAAACTGTTGGCTATCGTCATCAGGGTTGATTTGATATTCTAATTGGTAAATAAGTTTAGTGGTGTCAGTTAACTCCTCGCTACCTTTAAACCCAATACGTGATGCGTTTGAGTTTAGTTTGACTGTACTTTCGTCATTAGGTGCTGAAGTTGCAGTAGCACTGGCACGGTAGTTATCATCGTAATTCGTATCAGTGTAGTCAGCTGTCAAAAATACTTTACCATATACAGTAGGTGCAGCATGGGCAGCAGAAACTGAAAGTGCAGCGACGGCTGGGGCTAAAAGTAATTTTTTCATAGGTCATCTCTATCAGGAAAAACAAATTTTAGATAACTGGTGGCTTTTCAGCACCACTACCTCTCAAAAATGACAACTAAGGCAATTAATTGTCTTATTTGAGTTAATAGCTTGCACTATTAATTGTATAAATCTAGCAACAATCCTAGCAATAAATTACATTACCATCATTTTTGTTACTAAATTCATACTTCTCCCTTATAGAATATCAATTCTGAAATATTTTGCAATAGTTTTTACAATTTTTATATCACTTGTGATTTATTTTTAATCAAATTGATAATTGTTGATTTTTGTCAAGATAATAGCGAACGTCATTTTTCCAATAAAAAAGCTAACTAAAGAATTAGTTAGCTTTTACAGCAATCTAAAAGTTAGATATATTAGAATTTGTATTCAATACCCGTACCTACAATCAAGTCATCTTTGTTATTGTCACGGCTGATTTGCCCTGCATAAATATGACCCGTGGTCGCTTTATTGAATGCATATTCTCCACCAACTGCGATTTCATTTACATCAGCATCTTTTACGCCTTTCTCGTCAGTGGTATTAACATACTGTGCTTTAACTGACCAAGGGGTATCGGTGATTTTATACTTACCACTAATCAGCCATGATTTTTCAACTTCACTGGCTTTGTTAACACGGTTGTTGTTAACGATGCTATAATTATCGTAGTATTGGCTTTGTTGGTATAGAGCACCTAAAGTTAAGCCCGAAACCATATTCATTTTGCCCATATCTAAACCAGCAACCAAACGCCACGTATTATCAATCACGTCAGTATTTACATTGTTAGCACCCATGTCTTTGTTATAAGCACCGGCTAGATAAACACCATTTTTGTCATAGGTTAATAAAGCAGAATAACCGTTATCTTTTACTTTTCTATCACGATAGACTGCAGGCTTCGTACCAGATGCTGGGGAAACGAGAATATCACCGTCATCATCTTTTTCAGATAATGCGGTAGCTGCCATAAAACTCACTGGCATACCGACAATAACAGGTGATTGATAGGCCACCATATTGTTAACACGGTATTCACCTGAAACACCCGCATTTGTAATATCAAATAAGCTATCATTAAACACGTCAACTTTGTTTTGTGCAAGTCTCAATGGGGTATCATGGCGTCCCGCTAGTACAGTACCTAAAGTGTTGTGGGCTAAGCCTACATAAGTATTACGTGATCTAAACTGTTGGCTATCGTCATCAGGGTTGATTTGATATTCTAATTGATAAATAAGTTTAGTGGTATCAGTAAGATCATCTTCACCTTTAAAACCGATACGTGATTGATTAGAGTTAAGTTTAAATGTATCTTCATCTGCCTTGTTAGCTGCATCGTAGTCTGTACTAACATAATCTAAGGTTAAAAATGCTTTACCATATACAGTTGGCGCAGCATGGGCAGCAGTGATTGAAGCTAAAGCGATGGCTGAAGCGATTGCGATTTTTTTCATAAGGATTTCTCCACAATATCCTAGGTGAAACTACACAGATGCGTAGCAATTCTTTTGTATAGATAGATTTTGCCAACAATTTGTTACAAAACAATGAAACAGTTAACAGAATCTAAATTTAATTGTGAAATTGGAGTAATTCACTCTGAAACATTTTGCAATATTTTTATGCCATAAAAAAACCACCAGTTACGAATCTGATGGTTTTTTGAATGATTGATATGTTTGAATAGCTAAAATCTAGTTAGCTTTGAGATTAAGACGGGCTTGATGTAACAATGGCTCAGTATATCCGCTAGGTTGTACTGTACCTTTGAAGATAAGATCACGTGCTGCATTGTATGCCCAAGTGTTATAGTCATTTGCCATTGGGATATAAGCTGGATCGTCTTTGCTTTGCTCATCGACCATTTTTGCCATACGTTTGAGTACGTCATCCACTTGTTGCGGCGTCACAACCCCATGCGCTAGCCAGTTGGCAACATGCTGGCTAGAAATACGTAAGGTAGCGCGGTCTTCCATCAAGGCAACGTCGTCAATATCCAGTACCTTTGAACAGCCAACCCCTTGGTCAACCCAGCGCGCTACATATCCTAAAATACCTTGAATGTTGTTTTCAAGCTCGGCAGTTTTTTGCTCATCTGTCCAGTTGGTATCCGTAGCAAGTGGCACGGTCAAAATGTCATCTAGCTTGGCAGGCTCGCGGTCTTTGATATTATCTAACACGTCCATGACGTTGGTTTCATGGTAGTGCATGGCGTGAAGCGTCGCGCCCGTCGGCGATGGTACCCAGGCACAAGTCGCGCCTGACTTTGGATGATTGGACTTGGTGGCAACCATTTCTTTCATGTTGTCAGGTTTTGCCCACATGCCTTTACCGATTTGCGCTTTACCAGGTAGACCTAATTTGACGCCTATGTCTACGTTCCAACGCTCATAAGCATTGAGCCAATCGGTATTTTTCATGTCGTTTTTACGGACAAATGGACCTGCTTTCATACTGGTGTGCATCTCATCACCGGTACGGTCCATAAAGCCTGTGTTAATAAAGATAACGCGGTTTTTAGCAACACGGATACATTCTTTTAAGTTAACGGTAGTACGGCGCTCTTCATCCATGATACCGACTTTTAAGGTATTCTCGGGTAGGTCTAACGCTTTTTCAACCGCGGCAAACAAGTCAACTGTAAATTGTACTTCTTCAGGGCCATGCATTTTTGGTTTTACGATATACATTGAACCTGTACGTGAATTGCTTAAGCTGTTTTTACCCAAGATATCTGGCAGGCTACACAGTGGTGTGATTAGCGCATCCATAATACCTTCATAAATTTCTTCTTGCTTACCTTCAAAATCGACTAAAATCGCGGGGTTGGTCATCAAATGCCCCACGTTACGAATCAGCATCACTGAACGGCCGTGCAAGGTGATTTTACCACCATCTGGTGCGGTGTATTCACGGTCGGGGTTCATGGTACGGGTGGTTTGTTTGCCATTTTTTTCAAAGCTGTCTTTCAGGTCGCCTTTCATCAAGCCAAACCAGTTGCGATATACTTCTACTTTCTCTTCGGCGTCAACGGCAGCGACTGAGTCTTCACAGTCTTGAATAGTGGTAACCGCAGCTTCCATCAAGACATCTTTGATACCTGCAGGGTCATCTTTACCCACATGGCTTGATGGGTCGATTTGGATTTCGGCATGTAAGCCGTTATTCTTTAATAAAATGCCTGTTGGGTTGGCAGCGTCACCCACAAAACCTGCGAATTTTTCTGGCTGGGCTAGAGAGGTAGTTTTATCGCCTTGGCGTATCACTAATTTACCGTCTTCAACTTTAAAACCGGTGACGTCAGCATATTTGCCCTCCGCTAAGGCAAAGTTGCTATCCAAGAAGTTCTTGGCGTATTTTACGACTTCGCCGCCACGAACAGGGTTGTAGCCTTTGCCTTTTTCTGCGCCATTGGTCTCATCGATGACATCAGTACCATATAGCGCATCATACAAGCTGCCCCAACGCGCATTTGCTGCGTTTAGCGCATAACGGGCATTGCGTACGGGTACTACCAACTGTGGGCCTGCGATATGGGCGATTTCGTCATCCACGTTTTGGGTTTCAACCAAAAAGTCATCGCCTTCTGGCACGATGTAGTTGATGTCTTTTAAAAATTGGGTATAAGCGGCTTTGTCGATTTGACCGTTGCTAGCGGGATTTTTGTCATGCCAGTCATCGATTTGGGTTTGAATCTCGTCACGTTTTGCCAACAATGCTTTATTACGGGGTTGGAATGCTTTGACAATTTTTTCAAATTCTTGCCAATATTTTTCGTTATCGATGCCCACGACTGGCGTAACTTCATTGGCAATGAAGTCATAAAGCTGTTTATCAATCGCTAGACTACCCTTTTGAACGCGTTCTGACATGGCATTTTTCCTTATGTTTTGACCTAAAATAGCAAAATATCACATTTGATTATACGAATATCATTTATAAAAATAAAGAAATAAAAACTATTTATTTTTTAAATAATCGTTATATATAAATTTTTGTGCTAAGGGTTTTATCACTGATTTTTGGTAAAATATCACTTTATTAACATGCCAATAAGTGAGTAACCCATTGTCAAATTCCGCTCTTATCAATAACCCAGTACAAACGGACAGCAGTTTTGATGAATTAGCCGTCATCGACTTGGATAATGATAACTCTGTCTATCAGCCAAAGCCCATTGATATCACCCTTGTTTTGGCGTTTTTGGGTTGTACGACGTCAGATAAATGGCTCAAAGCCGCGATGGCAGATTTGCCGACCATCATCCAAGATCATGCCAATTGTGAAAAAAAAGCCGCAGGCACCGCGATGAATCTGATTTTTCGCTATATGTCGCATATCGAGCTGCAATTAAAGCTTGCTCAGCTGATTCGAGAAGAAATGCTCCATTATGAGCAAGTGATGGGATTGATGGCAGAGCGTGGACAAGCATGGCAACATATTGCTGCAGGTCGCTACGCCGCAGGTATGCTCAAACATAAACGCACTTACGAGCCGCAAGCGATGATAGACACGTTAATTATTGGTGCTTTCATCGAAGCCCGATCGTGTGAACGTTTTTGGGCACTGTCACAAGTGATTGAGGATGAGCGTTTGGCAAAATATTATCGCTATTTGCTAAAATCAGAAAGTCGTCATTTTGAAGATTATTTGTCATTGGCGCAAAGTATCAGTGACGAGCCGATTGATGCGCGGGTGGCGTTTTTTCGTCAAGTAGAGGCGCAGCTCATCAATGAACCAGATGACGAATTACGCTTTCATAGTGGGGTACCTAGCTGGATTGCGTAAGGCTGGATTGCGTGAGGTTTTTGTAGACTGTAACGATAAAAAAAGCTAACCATCAAATGGGGTGGATGGTTAGCTATTACAAGTTTAATTCTCAGACTTACTTGCTATTGCTATTATTCACTACCAACGCTTGGAATAGAGCCATCAGGATTAATAGTGCGTTTTTGGGCATTTTCTGGGGTAGTATAAAGATTGCGCTCATTAATGGTGTCGCTTTTTAACTGTTCATTACCAACCGCGTCCCCGCCAATAGTATGTTCATTAACATTATCATCAAACGCCTGTCTTGGTTGGTTACGACGATCGACAAACTCGGCAGACTTATCGCCTAAATTAACGTGTTTGGTTTGTGCTTCTGGTGAATTCATGGTCATTCCTTTTTTGGTATCAATTTTGGCTATCCACCCAACAACATGCTTAAACTTAACTTAATGATATCGAAAATTAGTGATCTCGGTCGATGTCAACACTACCGTCTGATAACGTATGAAGTGAATTTTCTGCATTAAGATTGGCTTGGGCAGTTTGCTGTAATTTCTGCGCCTCTTCCTCAGAAATACGTGCCACATTCTCATCCGATAATTCGCCATTCGCCACGTCTTCTGCTGATTGGACTTTTACCACCGCTTGTGGCGTATTATCAAAAATATCGGGCGTTTCCATTGAGGGTGACATGCCTGTAGTGATACCATCCCCTGATTGGTGGGTGACACTGTCTTCTACTATAACGGCTTGCGGGGTCACGGCGACACCCGTTTTTGGATCTACAATCTCTACATTATTTTGATTTTGCATTTTTTATTCCTTTAATTAATTGTTATCGCTCAATAAGTTATTATTTTTGTAGGTTGAGCTGTATAAATTAGTCAATCAAAATTGAATGACTAAAAGCTTGGTATTCAAAAGTTTAACAATTAAAATTCTAGTGGTTGTCGGTACGCAATGATTCGTCAATAAAAGGGGTGTTTTCACTTTTTTCTAAGTCTTGTGGCTCACCTTTCACGCTATTTTGTTTATCCAAGTTTTCTGATAATTGACTGGGATCTACATTTTCTGTCGCTTTTTGAATCTCGGTTTGGTTGCTTGACTGATTCTGTGATTGATTTTGTGCTTGATTCTGTGACATGGTAATTTTCCTTATGTTTTTTATTAGTATCAATTCAAGTCAAAGATTTTAATCAAAGACTTTTAAATAGAGCGCGATTAAATTTATGTAAAAAAATAGCCAATTCAATCGCTCTCATACTTTTACTTTTATAAGTTCGATAGTAGCAAATAAAGCTATTTTATGATAAGTGTTCGCGTAACAAGCTGTTATCACTATGTGATAAGTGTTTAGCTGTGTGAAATTTTGGCAGATTTATTACTATTCGGTAAATTTTGAACGCTGCGTGTAAATCAGCGCAATAATCAACAAAAAAACCGCCATCTTCTGTAGATAGCGGTGCAATTAACTCAAAACCTGTGACTAGCAAAATTAGCTTTTTCTGGTAATTTTGGTCAATAAATAATCTTGTGCCGAGAATGCTGCTTCACCTTCACGAGGGGTAATCGCTCGCCATGTGCCTTTGGCATCAAGCTCCCATGCATTGACGTTGTCTTTGAGGTAATTGTGCAAATCTTCCATAATGCGTTTAAAGACGATGGGGTCTTCAATGGGGAAAGCCACTTCAACACGGCTAAACAAATTGCGTTCCATCCAGTCTGCACTGGCGCAATATAAACGGTAGGTGCGTTTGCCATTAGCATTGGGATTTTGATGCCCATTGGCAAAATAATACACGCGGGTGTGCTCCAAAAAACGCCCAACGATAGAGCGCACGGTGATGTTGTCAGATACGCCGGGTAATTGCGGACGAATACAACACATCGAACGAATAATCAGATTGACTTTAACGCCTGCTTGCGATGCTTCATATAGCTTGTCAATCAGTAGTTTTTCGGTCATTGCGTTGACCTTGATGATGATGTGCGCCTCTTTGCCTGCTTTGGCATGGGCAATTTCGTTGTCGATAAAACCCATGAGCCTGTCATGCAAGGTGAAAGGTGCGTGCAGTAGTTTTTGCACTTTGGCTGGCTTGCCCATGCCTGTGAGTTCGTTAAATATTTTATGCACATCTTCGGTGATGGCTTCATTGGCGGTAAATAAACCATAGTCGGTATAGGCTTTGGCATTGCCCGCATGGTAGTTGCCTGTGCCCAAATGCACATAGCGGCGGATTTTGTCTTCCTCACGGCGCACAATCAGCATCATCTTGGCGTGGGTCTTGTAGCCGACGATGCCATACACCACCACTGCCCCAGCCTGCTGCAGAAAGTTTGCTACTTCGATGTTGGATTTTTCATCAAAGCGCGCGCGCAGCTCAATCACGGCAGTGACTTCTTTGCCTTTACGGGCAGCTTCGGCCAGCGCTTGGACAATTTCAGAGTTTGTCCCCGAGCGATAAAGGGTCTGTTTGATGGCTAATACACGGGGGTCATTGGCGGCTTGGCGCAAAATGTTGACCACAGGTGAAAACGAATGAAACGGATGATGCACTAATACATCTTGCTTACGAATGGCATGGAACACGTTTTCATTTTTGTCCAAGCTATCACGGCGAAACGCTTTGGGAATGGCATGATTAAACGGCTGATAACGCAAATTTGGGATTTTAAAATCAAACAACAAACGCGTCAAATTGACAGGACCATTGACACGGTATAGCTGCTCTTGGCTTAAACCAAACTCTTCAAGCAGATAATCTACCATCGGCTGTGGGCAATAAGTCGTCACTTCTAAGCGCACTTTGGCACCAAATCGGCGGTTCTCTAACTCACCTTCCAACGCTTTCGCCAAGTCTTCGACATCATCGGATAAATCTAAATCGGCGTTACGCGTCAAACGAAATTGGTGGCAGCCAGTGACCGTCATGCCAGGGAATAAGTCTTCGATATGCCCGTGAATCACTGCGGTGAGCATGATGTGATGCTCTTTACCACCTGTCAGTTCATTGGGTAAGCGAATAACCCGCGGTAAGCTTCGGGGCGCAGGGACAATCGCCATGTTAATATCGCGACCAAAACCATCTTTGCCTTCTAAGCCCACCATAAAATTCAAGCTTTTATTCACCAATCTAGGAAAAGGATGGGCAGGGTCAATACTAATGGGCGTCAGCACGGGCGCGACTTGTTCGGCAAAGTATTTTTTTACCCAGGCGGCTTGCTCTTGGGTCAACTCATCACGTTTTAGGTAGCGAATATCTTGCTCCGCCAGTGCAGGCAGAATTTCATCATTTAAAATACGGTATTGCTCATCCACCGCATGATGGGCGATTTCAGAGATATATGACAAAACCTTACTGGGGCGCATACCATCGATACTGCTCACCACATCGCCCATTTGTACTTTTTGCATCAAGCCTGCGACACGGATTTCAAAAAATTCATCTAAATTGGATGAAAAAATGATCAAGAAAAACAGTCGTTCAAGCAGTGGGTGGCGAGGATTGGTGGCTTGGGCGAGTACCCGCTGATGAAACTGTAACAGTGACAATTCACGATTAAAGTACAGCTCGCTATCTTTTTGTTGGTATTCAAACACGTTTGGGTAGCAAATGTTGTTAAAGCCTAGTATCGGATTAATTTCTGATACATACGCTTCGCTGGGTTGGTCTTGTTTGGCAGTGTTTGGCATAGCACAGTCCTTTTATGGTCAAGCATTTTTAACAGTGTAAAGTTAACAATGTAATGATAAGCGTGTAATGATACATGAGTTTCTTGACTATTCCGTGTCGGGCAAATCTGCCGCACCCATGCGCCGTAAAATAATTTGGGTTTTGTTAAGCAGGCGGCGGTCGTTACGGTGGTCTTCAAAATATTTGGGATTAGGTAGCATGGCAATCAAAGATGCGGCTTGTCGCTTGGTCAAATGCGCTGCCGACTTATGGTAGTAGTGCTGAGCGGCTGCTTCAATGCCGTAGACGCCTTTACCAAACTCTGCGACATTGAGATAAGCAAGCAAAATCCGCTCTTTGGTCCACATATTTTCAATCATCAAGGTAATTAACGCTTCTTCGCCTTTGCGAAAATACGAGCGATTGGGGTATAAAAATAAATTCTTGGCAAGCTGTTGGCTAATGGTTGAGCCGCCCGCGCTGATAGCGCCCGCTTTTTCATTTTTCTTAATCGCATTCTCAATGCCTTGCACATCAAAGCCAGCATGATTGACAAAGTTAGCATCTTCGCTGGCAATCGCTGCCCGTTTTACATTCACCGAAATTTGATTATCATCTACCCAGGTCTGACTGACAGGGGCAAAATTGCCCAAGCGATACAGTATCATGAACATGCTGTTATTGATAGGCTGGGTTTTCCAGACAACCAATAAGGCTGCAACTATTACATGAAACGCAACAAAACAGGCAATAACTATGAGCAAAATACGCTTAAACCAGCCGCCAACACCGATACCGCGGTTGGTAGGTGGTAAAGCTGTGTTGACAGGTTTGGGCTTTAACGACATTTTGGTAGCGGGTTTGGTCACGGTGTATTCCTAGCGGCGGGGACAAAAGCAGCGATGGCTTAAGCTAAAAATATAACGTATTATGGCATTTTTGGCTATATGCTAAGGCAGAATATGTCCGACCTCGATGCCCAAAACATCACAAATCCGCACGATCACATTATGGCTGACCCAACTACTTGGCGATTATATGGCACAGTGGGCTGTCATCTGTGTGAAATCGCTGAAAGCTTATTGCTGCAAGCACAAGCCGTTGCCGATATACGCTGGCAGTCGATTGATATTGCCGAGTTACCAGAACAAGAGATGCTGAAATTTGCTGATAAAATACCCGTGCTAGTCACCGCTAACAAGACGTTATATTATCCTTTTTCCATCATGGATATTATGGCGTTAAGCTGAAAAGCCCATATAGATTATTGGCATAATATTAAAACTTTAATTCATTATGTCTTGGCAAATTTTTTTTATAATCAACTCCCTAACGCTTATTGCCCATTGTTCGCATCGCAACTTAATAAATGGCAACCTAATAACCCTTATGCGTATTATTTCAAAAGCGTAGCTAGCCCCTTTGCAAAGGACCCACCATGAAAGACTTATCCAAAATGACGCATATCGAAGACTTACGCCGCGTGGCAGAGCGTAAAGTGCCGCGTATGTTTTATGATTATGTAGACTCTGGGTCGTGGACGCAGACGACCTATTACAACAATGAAACCGATTTTGACCGTATCAAATTACGCCAAAAAGTGCTGCGCAACATGGATGGACGTAACCTAGCCACCACTATGATTGGTCAACCCGTCACCATGCCGGTGGCCATTGCGCCCACAGGATTTACTGGGATGATGTGGGCAGATGGCGAGATTCATGCGGCGCGGGCAGCAGAAAAATTTGGTATCCCTTTCTCGCTATCCACCATGAGTATCTGCTCAATTGAAGATGTCGCCACCCATACCACGGCGCCTTTTTGGTTTCAGTTGTATGTGATGCGCGACCGTGAATTTATGAAAAATCTTATTGCCCGTGCCAAAGCAGCCCATTGCTCGGCATTGATTTTGACCGCAGATTTACAAGTGCTGGGACAACGACACAAAGACATTAAAAATGGCTTGTCTGCCCCACCCAAGCCTACTATCACCAACCTATTAAACCTTATGACCAAGCCTGAATGGTGCTTGCATATGCTCGGCACCAGACGCCATACCTTTGGCAATATCGTCGGACATGTCAAAGGCGTGGAAAACATGTCATCGCTGGGTGCTTGGACGTCGCAGCAGTTTGACCCGACGCTAAGCTGGGATGATGTGGCATGGATCAAAGACTTATGGGGTGGCAAGCTTATCATCAAAGGCATCCTCGACCCTGATGATGCTGTGATGGCGGTACGCAGTGGCGCCGATGCCATAGTGGCGTCAAATCACGGCGGACGTCAGCTTGATGGCGCGGCATCGAGTATCTCAATGCTGGCAGATATCGTGCAAGCCGTACAAGCAGAAAGTGGCACCCATGCCACCAGCTGCGAGATTTTCTTAGACAGTGGCGTGCGCTCAGGTCAAGATGCGCTCAAAGCCATTGCCCTTGGGGCAAAAGCTACCATGATTGGTCGGGCATTTTTGTATGGCTTGGGGGCGTATGGCGAGGACGGTGTGCGCCGCGCGCTTGAGATTATCTACAACGAGATGGACATCAGTATGGCATTTGGTGGCTATACCAATATCCAACAAGTGAGCAAAGATATTCTTATCAAAGGCACGTATGAAGACTTACTGACTCGTCCCTTCATTGTGCGAGAACGTAGTTAATTGAACGTACTAAAAAAGGACGGATGTGAAGTGTTTATGCACTTTACCCGTCCTTTTGCTAACCTCTTGTTAACAGCTTTTTTTAAAGCTGATTTTAAAGCTTAGGTGATTGTTTTTGAAGCAGGCTTGCATCCATTTCCCGCGCTTCAAAACCCTGCGCTTCTTTCCAGCCTGCTTCATCGCCAAAGTACAAGCGATTAAACTGTTCATCACGATAAAACCGCATGGGCTGACCATTGTCGCCTTGAATCACAAAATTTTGTACAACTTCGTGAAATTTGGCACGGATATTGGCTTCATTGTGGTCACTTGCGAGCGTCGGGGTGATGATATAAGCCAAATCATTGTAAAGCTCAGGGCTTAACTGTCTAAACACCGCTTTATTCTCAAGTAACTTATGGACAATACGCTTCATATCGTCCAGACCAATCGTGCCTTCATGAAGTTCAAGAAACATCATTTTGATTGCCTCAATGTGTATCAGTGTGTATCGTCAAAAAAATGTTAGTTTAAAAATTAGTAGTTTAAAAATTAGTGGTTTAACAATTAGTAATGTAACCCTTATAGGACACGTGCGTTTTCTACCTTCTTTTGGCTTAGGATAAAAAATAATTCGCTACCCTGTCTGGGCTTAATTGAATTATAGCAAGGCGCCAGTGTATCAATGGTGAAAAACTGCTGAAATAATGTTTCATATTCTTGCTTATCGCCACCAAACGGCGGACTGCTTTCAAAATGCTTATCTAGCAACACGCCGACCAATTTGCCCGTGGGTTTGAGGAGCTCTTGCATTTGCTTGGCATAATCGCTGCGTCTACTAGGGTCAATTGCGCAAAAAAACGTCTGCTCAATAATATAATCAAACTGATACTGCGCAGGGTCTAAGCCAAAAAAATCCGCTTGTAGCAAGTGCGCTTTGGGAAAACTGGGATAGCGCTTGGCAAAATTATTCAAAGGCAGCCTAGCAAAATCCACCACATAAACATGGCTGAAACCTTGTTCATGAAGATAGCCTGCTTCGTAGGCGTTGCCCGCCCCAGGGATTAAAATCTGCACCGATTTACTCACGCCGTTGTCGAGTAAATGCTCGATATAGGCTTGCAGGGGTGGCGAAATTTTACCAATATCCCACCCAGTATAGCCATCGTCATAGCGTTTTTGCCAAAATTCGGCGTCGTTGACCGAGTGTTCAGTTATTGTATTGTTATCTTCCATGATTGCTGCTCCTGATAGTTTTTTAGGCTTTTCGAATGGTTAAAATTTGCTCGCTACGACCAAACGCGCCGTGTGCGTCATGCAGCACGCTACTGGTCAGACCCACACCATCGCCACCAAATTGTTGCACGGTCTCAAGTCCCAGCCAACGCCCAACAGGCATACGATGCAGATGGATTTGCAAATCTAAATTGGGGAAAAACCATTCAATGGTATTGGGTTGGTGAATACGCGGTACCACGCCATTGGCGGTATCGACCATGCCCATCAAATGCACAAAGTCGGATGTGGGCTGTACTTGACCGTTTTCTTCGACCATGTCGATATCGGTATTGATCCACACGATGCCATCGCCTTGGCGGTTATCGGGGTCGGCTTTGAGATAAATACTGTCAATATAGCCGCCGCCCCAATGCTTCATGCCGTCCCAGTTCGGGTAGCTTTTTGGATAACCGATTCGCTCATCTTCCAGCCCTGCAATCTCTGAGGTATCGCTGGTTTGCATACGCCACGCGCGGGCAACGATACAGGTTTTGCCATTGGCTGCCATTGTGGTTTCCACCAGTTCGATAGTGCGACCCGGGCGGATAATGTGGGTGGTCACGCTAAAATCGCCAAAATGAATCAGCCCAAAAATATCCAGACTGATGCGCCCGATACGCATATCACTGCGCGGTTTGAATTGTTCAAGCTCGTAAGCCAACAGTCCTGTCGCTGCCGCCATGTGTTGTTCGTTGTCATTCCATGCGCCTTGGCAGTGGATATTGCAGCGGTAGTTTGATGTGGTGATATCATCGGTAATGGTGCGGTCAAGCAGTGTGTAATAGGTATTGCCCATAAAGTTCCCTTTTATGCCTAAAAATTGCTTATGCATAGAAATTGGTTGTGCCTAAAAATTGGTAAAGCACCTAAAATTGCTAAAAAATTGTAGCACATTGGCTATCGGCTATTGGTGGAATTTTTGCAAAGTTGCCGCCATGACAACTTGCCAAACTTCGCACTTGCTTAGCATACACCTGATTGGCATCCGCCAAAATCTATCCACCTTCTGCCAATGAATGAGTTTGAAATGCTTAACGATTAGCCGCAAAAAGCCAGTATAATACGCGGATAATAAAATTTTTTTCCTGTATTTTGACGCTGTCTTATATTTTTATACTAGCCTGTATTTTGACACCATATTTTAACAACATAAAGATAAGTAATCCTATGACTGCAACTGCCCTACTTGATACCGATCACATCAATACCGAAAAGCCGCCGTTTATCTTGGTGGACGGCTCGTATTATATGTTCCGCAATTTTCACGCCTTGCCTGTCACCATGCAAACCACCCAAGGCTTGCACACTAATTCCATCCGCGGCACGCTCAACGCCCTTAAAAAACTGATGGAAAAATACCGCCCGACGCACATGGCGGTGGCGTTTGATACCAAAGCGCCCACCTTTCGCCACAAGCTTTCTCCCATTTATAAAGGCGACCGCCCAGAAATGCCCGCCGAACTTGCCGAGCAAATCCCTTACATTCACAAGATGATACAAGCGATGGGCATACCGCTCCTCGCCATTGAAGGCGTAGAAGCTGACGACATCATCGGCACACTCGCCCATCGTGCTTGCTTAGAAGGTCATCATGTCATCATCTCCACAGGCGACAAAGATATGTGCCAACTGGTCAATCCCTGCGTCATCGTGGAAAACAGCTTTGATGACAAACGCTATGACAGCGCAGGGGTCAAAGAAAAATTTGGCGTCGAGCCGCGTCAAATCATCGACTATCTCACCCTTATGGGCGACGCATCGGATGGTATCAAAGGTGTCGCAGGCATCGGCGCAAAAACCGCGCAAAAACTGCTTGAGCAATACGACAGCATTGACAATATCCTTGCCAATGTCGACCAGTTAAAAGGCAAGCAACAACAAACCTTTTTGCAAAGCACCGACAGCATCGCGCTGGATAAACGCTTAGCGACCATCATCACCGACCTTGATATCGTGCCTGACTGGGAGACGTTGCGACTACCGACAGACCCAAGTTTTAACATAGAAGAAAAACGCGCAATTTTTACCGAACTGGAATTTAAAAGTGAAATAGCGTCGCTCAATCATCCGTTTCACCCGTCAAATAACGGCAATTTTAAAGCCGCTGAGCCTGCTCAAAATGCTATCCACAACCCAATGGTCGAAGCGATTAAAACTAGCCAAGATAGCAAAAATACTGCCAACAAGCAGTGGCACACTGTCACCAACCAAGCCGATTTTGATACGTTAATCCAACGCCTTGGCGCATCAAAGCATTTTGTCATTGATACCGAAACCACCGATGTGAATTGGCAACATGCCGAGCTTGTCGGCTTGTCGTTTGCGCTGCAATCGCATGAAGCCTATTATGTGCCTGTTGCCCACGTTGATGAAATGGGCAATCGGATTGAACAACTTGCCCGTGAGGATGTTTTAGCCCAGTTAAAACCGATTTTACAAAATCCACAAATCGGCAAAATCGGTCAGCACTTAAAATACGACGCGCATATTTTGGCAAATTATGATATCGACTTAATCAATGAGCCAAGCAATTGGGCAATGGATACCATGCTTGCCAGTTATGTGATTAATGCCGTTGCCACCCGTCATGGCATGGACGACTTGGCACGCCACTATCTACACACCCAAACCATCACCTTTGAAGATGTGGCAGGCAAAGGCGCCAAGCAAATCACCTTTGACAAAGTCCCTTTAACCGTGGCAAGTGACTACGCCTGCGAAGACGCTGATATCACCTATCAACTATTTGAACTGTTTAGCGAAAAACTCAAAGCCGAACCGAACAACGCCAAGCTGCTGCATGAACTGGAAATCCCCGTTGCCCAAATCCTGTGCCAAATGGAGCATGATGGGATTTTGCTCAATAAAGCGTTTTTGGGGGAACTATCCGCGCGCTTTGATGAAAAAATCCAAGCCCTTGAAACAGTCGCCTTTGCGCAAGCGGGCGAAACTTTCAACCTTGCCAGTCCCAAGCAGTTGGGTGAAGTGCTGTTTGACCGCTTAGGCATTACAGGCGGTAAAAAAACCAAAACCGGGCAATACTCCACCAGTGAAGCGGTGCTTGCCACCATCGACCATCCGCTGATTGAAACTGTGCTTGAGCATCGCAGTCTGTCCAAGCTTAAAAGCACCTACACAGATGCGTTGGCAAATGTGGCGGACAGCAACGACCGTGTGCATACCAGTTATCATCAAGCGTTGACGACCACAGGACGGTTGTCCTCGACTGAGCCGAATTTGCAAAATATCCCGATTCGCACCGATACTGGGCGGCTCATTCGTGGCGCGTTTATTGCCCCCAAAGGTCGCAAAGTGCTATCGGCGGACTATTCGCAAATTGAGCTTCGGCTGATGGCGCACTTTGCCAATGACCCTGTGCTCATCAAAGCGTTTCAAGAAGGGCAGGACATTCACCGCGCCACCGCCGCTGAGATTTTGGGCAAGGCGTTCGATGATGTGACGAGTGAAGAACGCCGCCAAGCCAAAGCGGTCAACTTTGGGCTACTCTACGGCATGAGTGAATTTGGGCTTGCCAAGCAATTGGGCTTCACTCGCCAGCAAGCACAAGACTATATCAAGCTGTACTTCGCCCGCTACCCTACGGTGCGTGCCTATATGCAAGCCACCCGCACGGCTGCCCAAAGCCAAGGCTATATCACCACGATTTTGGGGCGTAAGCTATTCACCCCCGATATGCAGCACCCCAACCGCGGCGTGCGCCAAGCGGCAGAACGCGCGGCGATTAATGCGCCACTACAAGGCAGTGCTGCCGATATCATCAAACTTGCCATGATTGCAGCCAATGAGGTATTGCCCCAAGACCATGCCAAAATGCTATTACAGGTGCATGATGAGTTGGTGTTTGAAGCGGATGAAGACAAAGTCGATGAAATCGCTAAACTTATAAAAAACGCCATGCAAGATGTTTTGTCAAAAACCGCTAAGGAAAAAGGCTGGGATGTGGATTTTGCCGTGCCGCTCGTGGTAGAGGTGGGCATTGGCGATAATTGGGATGAGGCGCATTAAAAAGAGCTGACAAAATATAAGTAGGCTTATAAAGGGCGTTTTGCTAAAATAGCAAATACTCATTTACTCTAAATCCTTACTGTCAACCAACCAAAGGAGGGCGACATGACAACTGATAATGTTAAAACTATTCAGCACGAAAATAGTCAGCAAGCGACCTTCATGCTTAAGTTGACAGGTATTGATTTGGAAAATTTAAGTCCTGTTGATATTGGCAGATTACTGCAAGATTTTTGTTATCTGATTGGTGATAAGAACTTGCATTATGACAGTATTTACCAAGGTTCAGCGGTGTTTAAATTGACTACCGATACGGATCTGTACAACCAAAAACTTGAGCAATTGCAGAAAAATATCAGTAAATCATCGACTCCTCTGAATGATATCAATAAGATCATGCGTGGCTATGCTCAAAACTTCCCCAATATTGAAGCTAGAATTTTGGCTTGCTCCACTGTTTGTAATGACGATGATTTTAAAGTGGTTTATGAGTTTGATTATCAAGAATTGCCAAAACGTCAATTTGAGCAAGCGGAAACCTTAATTGGTAAACTACTTAAACCTGCTCATGGCAAAGATGCTACTGACCATTTTACCATTCAACTTGCCAATGATAAAACCGCTTCGGTTGAGCTGAGTAAAACATTATCATTTGAGTTAGCTTCGCATCTTGAGTCGCTTTGGAAATTTGATACTTTAATTCAGTTCACAGGGCAAGCTCGCTATGAAAAACAAGGTTATCAAATAAAAATGATATCTTTCAAAGCCAGTGGTTTTGATATCGTCGAAAATCAGCAATATGCCAAAAGTTGGGCAGATAAAATGGTGAGTTTTGGCAAAAGTGGTTGGCAGTCGCTTGATAATCCGATAAAAATTTGGCTTGAGGAACGCCACGCATGATGGTAATGGTCGATAATAATTTTTTGATTGGTATGGTAGATGATAAGAATTATTACCGAGTAGTCTTGCAAGCTTTGGAGCGTGATGAGTTAAGAATTGGTCTACCGACACCTGTTTTGGCAGAATTTTTGGTGCGTGATGATAATTATGAGCGTGGGCTATTTTTGTCAAAGGTGAGCGGTTTTTCTCAGGTTTATAATTTTGATTTTAAGTCGGCACAGATGAGTGCTGAGATTATGCGAGATTTGCTAGCTCGTGGCTATTTTGATAATAAGAATAGCAATAAGCAATTGGTAAAAGTGGATATTCAGATTTTGGGGATTACACTTGCCAATCAAGTTGAGAAACTTTTTACCACGGATGATGAGATAGGCAAGATTGTGGATTTGTTAAACTTGCCGATTGAGATTGTGGATTTTAGGGATAATCAATCGTTCTTTGGTATGTCTTTGTTTGATAAATAATGGCTGGGATGTGGATTTTGCCGTGCCGCTTGTGGTTGAAGTGGGCATTGGCGATAATTGGGATAAGGCGCATTAATTTTAAAGATAAAAGAAAAGCCACAGTTTACGTGGCTTTTTTTGCATTTTAGAAATTTAATTAATCTTTTGGTATCCATTTATTGATGGTTGTATCGAGATTGCCCGATAATTTTTCTAGATTGAGATACTGGTCAACATAGGCTTTGAAGCGAAAATCATTATTTGGGATAAGCCAACCGTTTAATGCTGATTTTAATGGTTTATCGGGATTAACGGCGCAGAGTACGCCTTTGTATTCATGTTGTTTGACTCTTGCTTCTGCCGCTTCTGTCACGAATACGTCAGCACGTTTTTGCGCGACTTCATCAAAGATAACGAGATTGTCTTTTTGCATTGTCAGTTTGGCATTGCTCAACGCTGTTTTTGCAAAGTTTTCGTTACTACCGCCTGGATTGGCAACGATACGCACGTTAGGACGGTTGATTTGGTCGATAGTTTGGTATTTTTTAACATCGGGACAGCGTACTAGGGGCGTTTTACCATTGACGAAATAAGGCTCAGTAAATAATGCCTGCTGTTGGCGTGGTAGTGAGATAGAAATACCACCAACAGCAATATCGCATTTATCCGCGTTAAAATCACTTAATAAATTCGACCAACTGGTCTTTACCATCACCACATCTGCGCCAAGACTTTTCGCCAAGCCATTCACCAAGTCATTATCAATCCCTTCGAATTTGCCGTTATTATCATAGCTAAATGGCTTGTAATCGCCTGGTGAACAGACGCGTAGTTTTTTGGTTGTCATCACTTGGGATAGTGTGTCTTTGACGCCGACGGGTGCTACTGAATTTAGGGCTGTATCAGCATAACTTGTGGTGCTAAGTGATAGCGATACCATTGATAAGGTCGATAAGAATGTATAGGCTGTTTTTTTCATTGCTAGTCCTTTAACTAGTGGTTTAAGCATTTATAATTTAAAGGATTATAGCTGACTTAAATACATATTCTTATAAAAAGAAATTTATACCAATAAATTTTTGGTGATAAAAATAAAACCCACAGATTTTTTTGTTTTTTATTCGTTGATTTTACCAGTTTCTTAATTTAAGAACCTAGAATAAAATATCTTCTTCATCTTGTTTTATAATTGAAGAATCCAAGTCAATATTATTCTCATCAACATGGGATTCAACCAGTCTATTAAATTGTTTATAGGATGAAAAATCAAATTCTGGAAATTTATCTATAATTTTATTTTTAAGATTATAATATTCTTCTTGAGATAAACCTCTGTGATATGTTTGATTATTTGTTTCCGCTTCATTGATAAAATCATGAAACTGCTTTTCTGAAAAATTATCAAAATAAGGTTTTATCAAACTAAACCTATGGTCAGCAGAATTATAATTATAACTTCTTGCGTAGTATCTAATTAATAAATTGATAAAATGATTTTCAGCTTCAGAAGTTTCATTAATTTCATCAAGCCGTTCCCAAAATCTACTTTCAAGAAAAACATGATTATTGGCATCTAGTAACTCACCTAGTTTAGCGTAATAATCTGATGCATTATTAAAGGCAAAATATGATTTTAAACAAAATACTAAATCCTTATTGGCTCTATGTTCAATTCTCATTTTTAAATCTTCGTTTAATAATGGATATAGTATAGAATTTCTATTTAGCACTTGTGACAATAAATCTAGAAATTTTTTATCATTTTGAATATTACTATAAAAATCTTTATCCTTTGTAATGGATTGCTTAATAGTTTCAATATTGTCTTCTATTAATATACATAAAAATTTAGTATTAACAATTCTATTTCTCTCGCATTGTTCATTATCTAAAATGAATACCATTTTCCAAAAAGATTTGAATAATTGAGATTTAACATTGTCAGTTAATCTTAAAAGATACTTATTATTCATGTATCTTCGCATATCGCTAAGTTTATCAAATATCGCTTGATTAACTGATAAATCAATCAATATGTTTTCTATTATTTTTTGAGTGTACAAGGGTGGTTTTATTAAAACAGATTCTAGGACACTTCTTGTCAATGCCTTTACAATCTCCTTCGACGGATTGTATATCTCCAAATCGTCTTTAATAACAGGGTGAGCTGATAAGTGCCTTTGTTTTTGTAAAAACTTTAATTGCTCTATTTCTGAATAATCAATTAAATTTGTATTTTCACAAACTTTTTCAACTAAATAAAGCTCCCAATCGGGTGATTTAGGGTTTTGAATTTGCTTTTTAGTTATTTCTTCTAATAAAGAAATAGCTGAAGCATCGTTATAAGAATTTTTTAAACTTTGCAGTTTTAAAACAAGGTCAAAAATAACTACTGACCATAACATTACGATAGCAGAGCGATAATTTCCACTATAGTAAGAAGATGTCACTTCCTGAAAATATTTTTTTGATTTTTCAAAAAAAATCCTATCTGCCAAGCTCTCCATACTAAAAGTTTCATTCATATTGAAAATCCATTTAGATATTAATTGAATATATTAGGATTTAGCTTAGTCAAGTTAACTTAACTAAGCTAATCATTAGAATTTTTTATAAATTGTTTAACTGCTCAATTTGCTTATGCATTTCCGCCAATTGCGTATCCATCTCCGCAAGTTTCGCTTTCTCAGCTTCTACCACATTGACAGGGGCTTTGCTTACAAAACTTTCATTGGACAGCTTGCTACGCAGACTATCCGCTTGTTTGGTAAGTTTTTCTTGGGCTTTGGCAAGGCGATTAAGCTCCGCCGTTGGGTCAATCAAGCCTTTCATCGGTACGAGCACTTTTAACTGCCCGACCATACTCGATGACGACAACGGTAACGCTTTATCAGAGCCGTCACCCGCATTGACAATAGTCAGCGTATCGACTTTGGCAAGCGATTTAAACTGATTTTCAATACGGCTGAGACGTGCGGTTTCCTCATCGCTGATATTGTCAAGTAGCACAGGCAGACGCACCGCATTGCCAAGCTTCATCTCACCACGGATGTTACGAATCGCCCCAATCAGCGCTTGTAGCCACGTCATGTCATGCTCAGTCTGTAGGCTGATTAGGCTGTCATCCGCTGTTGGGAAGGCAGCCGTCATGATACTGTCAGTCGCTTTTTTATCGATGATAGGGGCAATGGTTTGCCAAATACTCTCGGTGATATACGGCATAATCGGGTGGCTAAAGCGCATGGCGACTTCAAGGCAGTTGAGCAGCACATAGCGGATTTGGGCTTTACGCTCGGCACTCACCGACTCATCATTCAGGCTCGATTTGGCAAGCTCAACATACCAGTCGCAGTATTCATTCCAGATAAACTCATAGATATCTTGGCTCACCAAGTCAAAACGATACTGACTCATGTGCTCATGGATGGCTTTTACTGTGGAGTTTAGACGGCTTATAATCCATTGCTCTGGCAATTCCCAAAGTTCGGTATTGGCGGTTTTGTCGATGTTTAACGCATTGCCTTCCTTATCGACACAGTTCATCAGCACAAAACGGGTGGCGTTCCAAATCTTGTTACAAAAATTGCGATTGCCTTCAATGCGTTTGAGGTCAAAATTGATATCACGTCCCGTACTGGCAAGCGAGGTAAAGGTAAAGCGCAGCGCGTCCGTGCCAAACGCAGGGATGCCATCGGCAAATTCTTTGCGCGTGGCTTTTTCGATTTTTTGCGCGTCTTTGGGGTTCATAAGACCTGTGGTGCGTTTGGCGACTAGGGTTTCTAAATCAATGCCGTCAATCAGGTCAATCGGGTCAAGTACGTTGCCTTTGGATTTGGACATTTTTTGCCCTTGTCCATCACGCACCAAGCCATGCACATACACCGTCTTAAACGGCACTTGCGGGTTGCCGTCTTTGTCTTTGATGAAGTACAGGGTCATCATCATCATACGGGCGACCCAGAAGAAAATGATGTCAAAACCTGTGACCAATACGCTGGTTGGGTGGAAGGTTTTGAGCGCTTGGCTATAGTCATCAAAACTGGTTTCGCCTTGCCAATCCAACGTGCTAAACGTCCACAATGCCGAGCTAAACCAAGTATCTAATACATCATCTTCTTGACGTAAATGAATACCTAGTTTATTAATCTCTTCAGTGAGTGTCGCAAATTCCAACCAATCTGCGATTTTTTGATTATTCAAGTTTTCGTATTTTTCATGAATTGCTGATAACGATTTGTATAATTCTTGCTGGCTATCATCAGATTGTATTTCCTGCATTTTATGCTGAACTGCTTGGTCGTAAGCACTATACACAGAACGGGCGACATAGATATTGCCCTCATCATCGTACCACGCTGGGATACGGTGTCCCCACCAAAGCTGACGGCTGATACACCAGTCTTGGATATCACGCATCCACGCCATATACATATTTTTGTACTGGGCAGGGACAAACTCGGTGCGCCCGTCTTCAACCGCCTCGATGGCAGGTTTTGCCAGTTTCTCAATGGATACATACCATTGGTCGGTGAGCCACGGCTCAACGATGGTGTTACTGCGGTCGCCTTTAGGCACTTTTAAATCATGCGGTTTGATTTCTTCAAGCCAGCCTTCCGCCTCGCTTTGCTCAACCATTTTTTTACGCGCGGCAAACCGCTCAAGTCCTGCATACTCGCTAGGCGTGGTCTCAAGCTGTGGCTCTTTGGTTTGTAAATCAGTAAAAATCTGCATCTCTGGTAAGATATGCGCTGAATTATCAAAGATATTAATCATCGGCAAATTGTGGCGTTTGCCTGTTTCGTAGTCATTAAAGTCATGGGCAGGGGTGATTTTGACACAGCCGGTGCCAAATTCCATGTCCACTGCTTTGTCATCGCCCACAATCGGTACAATGCGACCGGTAATCGGTAGCGTCACGGTTTGCCCGATAAGGTGCTGGTAGCGTGCGTCTTCTGGGTTCACGGCAACGGCGGTATCACCGAGCAAGGTCTCTGGGCGGGTGGTGGCAACGACAAGGTAATTTTTACCGTCTTGGGTTTTGGCATTTTTATCGGTCAAATAATAGCGAAAATGCCACAGTGAGCCTTTCTCGTCATGGTTTTCTACTTCAAGGTCGGATAACGCAGTTTGTAGCTTAGTATCCCAGTTGACTAGACGTTTACCGCGATAAATCAGTCCATCTTGGTACAGACGCACGAACACTTCTTTGACGGCATTGGACAAGCCATCATCCATGGTAAAACGCTCACGGCTCCAGTCCACTGAGCTACCTAGACGGCGGATTTGGCGGGTGATGTTGCCACCGCTCTCGGCTTTCCACTCCCAAATCTTTTCAAGGAATTTTTCACGACCTAAATCATGGCGTTTGATGCCTTGGGCGTTTAATTGACGCTCAACGACCATTTGCGTGGCAATCCCTGCGTGGTCGGTGCCTGGTTGCCAGAGGGTGTTTTCGCCCAGCATTCGGTGATAGCGGGTGAGCGTGTCCATGATGGCATTGTTAAAGCCGTGACCCATGTGCAGTGAGCCTGTGACATTCGGCGGTGGCAGCGCAATAGAAAACGATTGTTTTTTGTCATAGCTTGGCTGAAAGTAGCCTTTGTCTTCCCACACTTGGTATATGCCGTTTTCGACGTCGCTTGGGTTGTAAGCGTTTTCTAAAGACGTTAAGGCTTGGGCGATTTGATGTTGCGTGCTCATAGATGGTCAACTTTTACAATAAAAAAGAAAGGAATGTCAAAAAGGTAATTAACGGATTTTACCGTAAATTGCCTAGATTGTAGAGTATTTTGTGGGTAAGATAGCGGTTGATAAAATAATAAATGGGTTAATAACTCGTAAGGTTTGCGTTATGCACTTAGACTCTCTAAAGATTAAGAACTTTCGGATTTTGGAAGATGTGACAATTGAGAAATTGGGTCATGTAAATTTAATTGTGGGGAAAAATAATTCGGGAAAAAGTACTGTTCTTGAAGCCTTAGCTTTGTTAGCGAGTGGGTTTAAGTCTAATATTTTATATCAAATCGCTTCTAATCGAAGTAGCCTAACCCTAAATCCCAATCAAGATACCAGCGTAAAAGAACCAAATATTTTCATAAAAGATTTTTTTACACATAATAACTACAACCAAGAAGTATCTACGATTTTTATTGGAGATACAAAAAATTCGATACAAATTCGAGTTTTAGAATCTGATAAATTTGATAAGCATACTTATTATGATGAAATAAAACACTCACTTATTACTACTTATAGTGAGAAACATACTTTCAGCAAGACTACTAAAGGTTTATTGTCTTTTAATACCATAGAAAACGGCTTAGAAATTAAGTTATCTAATAAGGATACTTTTTATACTGAATTAAATTTGGACGATAGTTTGAATCTTTTGCAATTCTTAAAACTAGAGCAGAGTTCCCCTTTAGCTTATATAGATACAAGAGTAGTGAATTTACCAAAACTAGCTAGTGACTGGGATAAATTAGTTTTTACAGAAGCAGAAACTGAAGTTATTCAAGCGTTAAAAATTATTGTGCCAAATATACAAAATCTAGCTTTTATAACTGATAAAAAATTCCACCAGAAATATGCTAATTCTGAAGATGTTCGTGTCCCTTATATAAAACTACTAGATGGTAATGGTGGTTATCCTTTAACCGCTATGGGGGACGGAATTATGCGATTATTGCAAATCATTTTGAAAATATTTTCTGCAAAAAATGGTTTTTTATTAATAGATGAATTTGAAAACGGTTTACACTACAGCGTACAACCTAAAGTTTGGGAACTCATCTTTGAACTGGCTTATCGCTTCAACATTCAAGTATTTGCCACTACACACAGCTGGGACTGTATCGAAAGTTTTTCCCAAGTCGCCAAAGACCGCACCGACATGGAAGGCGTATTATTTCGCATGGGTCACAGCGTCCGCAAATCTGATAAAGGCAAACTTATCGCTACCGTATTTGATGAAGATGACTTATACAATCTAACTAAAATGAACATTGAGGTTAGATAATGATAAAACACCTGATTGTTGAAGCGGAATCGGATAAATTATTTATCCAAGCATTTTTGCGTCATGAAAAACTAAATCTTCAACTAAACATTGATGTTGCAACACCACAAGATTTTGAATCAACTGCCTACACAACAAAACAAGCCGTTTTCCAACAACTGCCAAGATTGGCAAAACTTCTGGAAACAGGACAAGTCAGTCATATTGGCATTGTAGTTGATATGGATTTTACCGATAAAACCGATATCAAAAATCAAAATTTACGACAAATTAGCGAGCGGTTGAACCCTTTAGGTTTTCATCAACGCCAGCAACAAAACGATAATTTAGGCTTTTACTTTGAAAATTCGGATTACGATAATCCAATCGGTGTTTGGCTAATGCCAAATAATCAAAATGAGGGATACTTTGAAACTTGGGTAAAAATGGCGATGTCATCCGACCAACAAAGTCACTTTACCCAAATTGAAAACTTTATCCAAAGTCTAGGGACATCGCATTTTAAAAACCCAGTTACCGCAATGGACAAGGCTCGAATTTTTACTTGGCTCTCGACTCAAACAAAGCCCACACAAGACTTATCAAAAAGTTTAGAATTGATAGCCGCGAGCAATCCTGTTTATCAAAACTTCAAGCATTGGCTAGTCACCACTTTTCAGTAATTTAACCCATCACCCCAGGTATCGGATTATCCAAAATTGTTTGGGTTTGTTGGGCGCGAAAATCACTGATTTTTTGCGCAAGCGTGCTATCACCAATCGCCAAGATTTGCGCTGCCAGTAGCCCTGCATTTGCCGCACCCGCCGCCCCGATGGCAAGCGTACCCACCGCCACCCCTTTAGGCATTTGCACGATGGATAGCAAACTATCCCAACCGCTTAGGATGGAGGACTTGACAGGTACACCAAGCACAGGCAAATCCGTCTGAGACGCACACATCCCTGGCAGATGCGCCGCGCCGCCTGCCCCTGCGATAATCACAGACAGTCCGCGAGCTTTGGCAGTTTTGGCATAGTCAAACAATCTATCAGGGGTGCGATGTGCCGATACTACTTCACACTCAAATGGCACCCCAAAATCCGCTAACATTTGCGCGGCGTTTTGCATGGTTTCCCAGTCAGATTGACTACCCATGATGATACCGACTTTGGCTTGACCTTGTGGCGATGGGATGGGAGGTGGTAGCTGGTGTGTCTGGGCGTTTGGCTGACTTGCTGACATGGAAAATTCCTTTTGCCAAAAAATTGACGGACTTAAAATAAAAAAACGTGCATGAAATGCACGGTCAAAACTTAATATAGCATGATTTTTTACCCTTGAAAATCAAAATCTATGCGGTAACTATATCACCACATTGGCGGGTACTCGCGGCTTTTGCTCAGGGGCAAATTGTTGGTGACTGAGCATGGCCAGCTGCGTCTCAATCGTATCGCACATCATACCTAAGGGCAATTCGTTTTCCCCCGTACCAAACGGCTCGCTGATTTCATCGACGATTTCATTGAGCGCCATAAAGGTGTAGCCAACAAAACTGACTACAAATGGCGTTACCCAGCCAATGGTGTTGCCCAGTCCAAACGGCAACATAAAGCAATACAGATACACAGTGCGATGCAGCAGCACAAAATAGGCATACGGAATCGGTGTATTATTAATGCGTTCACAGCCCGCCTGGATATGGGCAATTTCACCCAAGGTGTTATCCAAGCTTTGCCACTGCCAAACATCGATTTTTTGCTCGGTTTGCCAGTTGGCGAGCATCTGCCCCATGATTTGGGTCAAGCGTAAGGCGATAAAGTTTTGCCCAACCACGGCTTGCTGTTCTTCAACCGTTAATAGTCGCTGCAGATTTGCTGTATTATCCTCACCCCGCAGCTGTTGGCGAAGACTATGAACAAAAGCGATCTGATGACGGATAAAGGCTTGTTTTTCCGCCATACTGACATTGGGCAGTGTCAGCACTTGGCGGGCGATGTTGCGACTTAGCCAAACCAGCGTGCCCCACAGCTTGCGCCCTTCCCAAAACCGATCATACGCTGCGTTATTACAAAACCCGTGGAAAATCGCAAGAGAGATACCAAGTATCGCAAACACCGAAGGATTGAGCGGCACAGGCTCGGTGGCGATATGGGTTTGATAAAAATAAATAAGAAAGGAGAAAATAAACAACAAAACTTGTGGCACAATCAGCCGTTTAAAGTACGAGCCTTGCACCACAAATAGCATCTTTAGCGGCTCAATCGGACGTCGAATCATACCTAACTCATCTTAATCGTTTGCTCACTGGCTATCATTTTTAGCCGTAAGGTTTAAACAAATGTTTTAATTTATGTTACACCCAATTTACCGTTTAGCTTTGGGTTAATGCTGATATTGCACAAAATTCGCTGAGGTCAAAGCCGGATGATCGGTGTCAAATTGATAAGCCGTCAAAAACCCATCTTTGGCAGCAGAATAATCCACACAGACCACTTGATGACTAAGCAGCTCAGGCGTACCATTGAGCCAATAATGCCCGACAAAAATAGGTTTGTCATGGTCAAGCCCAAACACAATCTCAGCGCTCAGCGTGTCTTTAGGGATATGAATCAAATCCTCTTGACTGGCGCGCGCAATCTGGTGAATCGGCTGAAACGACAAACTCGGTTGCCACCACTGTACCCGTACATTTTTACGTTGATGACCTTCTTTATCGACCAGATGAATGCCCTCAGGTAGCGGTGCTTCCACACCTTTTAGCACTCTTTCCAGTGCGTCATAAGGCGGCGTGCCTTCCTCACTGGTTTTTTGTAGCGCAATGGGCGTCAAGCGATTGTCTGTCGTTAACAGCGGTTTTAACATCGCCATCGCGTCACTGTCCCAACAAGCATGCACAAAACACGCAGCATCCAACGCTAGCCACAGGGGCAATTCATAAAACCGCTTGAGCCAAAACTGGTGCGACTCACTGCCAAACCCTACTTCATCAAGGAACGCTTGATGCTGCGAGGTATGTCTATCATCATGTTGTCGTAGATATTGGCTTACATTACGGGCATCGGGTGTGGCGTAAGCTAACGCATTATACTCGTGATTGCCCATGACTGCGAGCGCTTGCCCGTGGTCAATCATCGCAAATACGATAGATAAGGTTTGCAGCTGTTGACTGCCCCGATCAATCAAGTCGCCGATAAAAATCGCTTGGTGATTGGGAGGTGCTTGAAAACACTGACCATCATGTTGATAGCCCAACTGCGTCAGTAGCCCAATGAGTTTATCTGCCTGACCATGTACATCACCAATCACATCATAAATCATATTTTTTACCTTTTACTGCTTTTTACGACTTTACCGTTAACTAGCCAAGCGACTGTTAACTGGGCAACCTGTAACTAGCCAACCTGTAACTAGGCAACCTGTAACTAGGCAACCTGTGCCACGCAGTTTTTAGCCCCTATTTTTAGCCATTCAATGTTAGCCACCAAAGCCTAAAAATCTAGGATGCATTAATTGGTTAAAAAAATGCGCCACAATACCGGGCTCAATGGCAATCGTGGTTAACATACCAAAAACACCACCCACCAAATGTGCCGAATGATTGATACTGCCGCGACCTTGCCCATCCGCCCACACACTATACGCCACATACGCTATCGCGAACACAATCGCAGGTACAGGAATCACAAACAGCAACAATGTCGACCAAGGATTCATCAAGATATAGCTAAAAATTACTGCTGAAACAGCCCCCGAAGCCCCTAAGCTGCTATAACGAGGATTGTTCTTTTGTTTTAGATAGGTTGGCATAATCGCCACCACCAAAGCGGCAAGATAAAACAGCACAAACCCTAGACTGCCGAGTTTGGACATGAAAAAACCCTGTACCGCTTGTCCAAACGAATACAAAGTAAACATATTAAAAAACAAGTGCATGCCATCGGCATGGATAAAACCATGGGTGACAAAGCGATCGACTTGTCCTCGCTGCACCGCAGGCGGATAAAAAATTAACCTTTGCATCAGTTGGGGTGATTGCCAAGCTAATAAACTGACGACCACCGTAATGATAATGATAAATAAAGTATGGTTAGAAAAAATTGACATAGCACCTCAAAATAGCAACAAATAATGATAAGTAGGATTATGATAAAGATAGCGGATTATCTCAATAAGCCAAATGTGAATTTATTGATATAGGTGATACCTAAAGCTACCTTGTAGTATTACTTTCAACTTGTAGCATAAGACTAATGACAAAGCCTTCAAATTTTAGCAATACACCTTTACCCAACTTTACCCAAAATGGGGACGATTTGAATTTTTAACACAATATTTACGCAATAGTTACCTTAACATAACTGAAGGCGAGCCGATTTTGCTTTAATTTATTAGTTATATTTGAGTAATACTGCAAAAGACTTAACAAAATCTCCTGTTTTGCGGCAGTTTTTCTCAGTATTGTTAAGCATAAATTAAATAGCAATGCAATAACAAACCCAACAACCATAAATAATAATTTTTGAAAATATATAATAGAATTATTGGCTAGTGTGCTGCATATAAAAATAATACATTGGTTTTATGGTGGTTGATAACCCTTCATTTTCTTGAGGCTTGAATTATGAATATCATTGAACATTTGACCCGTACAGTAACACCCGTTGTTTTAAATAATGCAACTGACGAAAACCGCTCATCTTTATTAGAAAAATTATACGCTATTATGGTTGCCCGTCTTGCTGACGTTAACGTCTCTAACAACTTTGCTAATGCAACCATCGCTGATGATGACCACGGCTTTTTTGACCGTGTACTACCAGATACCACCCACCGTACAGAGCTAGTGCAACAGCTCTCACGTCATTACAGTGTACCAGAGCAAGAAACTAGTTCGTTGGTGAGCCGTGCCGCGCCGCTGGTACTGCGTGAATTACGCTCACTTGCAGGTACGACACCACTTAATACTTTCTTATCAAATAATATTGCGTCTGTGGCTTCTGTGATTCCTGCTTGGGCATATGCATTTATCCCAGCGGGCATTTTAACCATGTTGAATTTGTCGCCTGTGCATGCAGCCACCACGCCTACTGTCCAAACGACCACTCGTACAGAGGAGCATCTGGTTGCTACGCCGAAAGCTGAAGAAGGCGGCTTGATGAAAATGTTATTGCCCATCATTGGTTTGTTGATTTTAGGCGCATTGGCTTGGGCATTGTTAAAATCATGTAATAAAACTGAGCCAGTCGCGACGCCAGTTGTGGCTTCTACTACTGCTTCAACCACGATAACCACTACTACAACTGAAGTATCTGCAGCAAGTGCAACAGATAATACAGCAATGGCTGTAGCGTCAACCACTGACATGGCGGTAGCAAGCATGCCAATGGCATCTGGCACCACGATGACGACCACTGAAACCACGGCAACAACTATCTCTAGTACTGAACCTTCAGTGGTATTTGAAAATGGTCGCTTAAGTTTCTACTTTGCTACGGGCAAAGCACAAGTTGCTGGTAATGCCACAGAAAAAGCCAATGATATCCTTGAAGCGGCTAAACAAGGCAAAAAAATCGGTATCAGTGGTTATACTGACAGCACAGGTAATGCTGCTGCCAATGAGAAGTTAGCAAAAGAGCGCGCCCAAGCGGTTAGATCATTCTTAGTAGCTAATGGTGTACCTCAATCACAACTTGAATTAATCAAACCACAAGACACGACAGGTGCTGCAGGTAAAGACCAAGAAGGTCGCCGTGTCGATGCATACATTGTTGATGACAACGCAATTCCTGCCACTGCTACCACAACTGTTACCACGGTTGCAAGCCCAGCGAAATAAATCACCTTTCAAGGTTGATTCATCGTTAAAAATCCTCGATAACGTTATCGAGGATTTTTTTTGCTGTTAAAAATTTTTAGATGCCACTGGCTTTTTGGGTAAAAAATTTCATCAAGGGTGTGATTTTACTAACCACACTTACGCCTTCACTGCGTAGCTGCTGAATCGGACGCAACTGTGTACCAAAAATCCAATTAATCCCTGAAAAACTGTGCATCATCATAGCGTTATTTGCATAGCGTTGACGCTCATAACGCTGTAAGGTGGCAAAACTTGCCCATAGCTTGTTGCCTGACCGCTGATAATCTTTTTGTAAAATATCGCTCAAGGCAATGATATCGAGCATACCCAAGTTTAACCCTTGTCCCGCCAAAGGATGCACCCCATGCGCGGCATCGCCAACCAACGCCAAGTTGGCTTTGACATAATTTTTGGCATGTTGGGCACCCAGTGGGAAGCTGGCGATTGACTCAATCTCAGTGATGTCCCCCAAAGCATAGCCACTGGCAAAGGCGAGTTCTTTGGCAAGCTCTTTTGGCGTGAGTGTGAGTAAATCAAGTGCAGCATTGGTCGGCAATGTCCATACCACCGATTGCCAATGTTGCGGATTTGCCTGATCCTCAGCCGTCACATCTGCCAGTGGTAAGAGTGCCAAAGGCCCTGTCGGCAAAAACACTTGTCTGGCTGTCGCCTTGTGTGGCTGCTCGGTTTTGATGGCGCAGCAGATTGCCGTCTGCTGATACGCCAAAGTATCTAACCCGATCCCTGCCGCTTGGCGCACCATAGAGCCGCGCCCGTCAGCCCCGATTAATAGCTTACCTTGATACGTGGTGCCATTATCTAAGCTAACTTGGTATCCCAAATCTTCACCTTGCCAAGCAATATCAGTGACCTTATGCCCTGCAATATGGCGCAAATAGGATTGACCCTGATGGACAAGACACTCATCGTCAAAACCGTCATACAGCGCTTTTTCGATGATAAAGGGCTCAACCATACTGCCCAATAATTGCGGTGTTTGAGCATCACCAAAATTTAGCTCGCCCACGCCATTGGTTTGCCATACCTGCATTTGGGTATAGTCGGCTTTGCGTTTGCTTTGTTCGATACGCTGCCATGCACCAACCTCTTTGAGTAGGTTGATACTGGCGACGCTTAGGGCATACACGCGGGCGTCACGCTGATTGAGTTTCTTGTCCCAGTCGGCTGCTAAAAGTTTTGGGCGAGCATCGATTAAGGTAACAGGATGGCGCGCTTGGGCAAGCTTTAATGCCAATGTCGCGCCAACAACACCACCGCCGATGATTAATGTAGTGTTTTTCATGATTTCAGTCCCATCGCAAAGGTAGCCACAGCTGGCTTTATAAATGGCACTTTATCAAAGGCAATGAGTCCGACATTACGCGCGATTTTGAGCAAGGGATTTTGGTGCATAAAGCCATACACTACCGTATCGCAGAAAATTTCTACCCGTTTTTGGTCGACTTTACGGCGTTTGGCATAAGTTTGTAGCATGCTACTATCGCCAATATCTTCGCCGCGCATCACTTGCTGTGCCAGCATCTTGGCGAGCGTATCAGCATCGCGCATACATAGGTTAAAGCCTTGTCCTGCCACAGGGTGCAAGGTGTGGGCGGCATTGCCCATGATGACGCAGCGACCTTTGACTTGACTATCTGCCAATATTTTCACCAGTGGATACGCGCCGCGTTTGCCTGCTTTGACAAACCTGCCTGCTAAGCTGCCAAAGGCTTGTTGAATGGTATCAAGGAAGTATTCATCATCGTCCAAATAGCGCTGTTCTTCGCCTTTTGGGCACACCCACACCACAGAGCGGCGGTAGCCTTGCTGGGCTTGTCGTCCCTCCCCTTGACCGATATCAAACGCCTCAACCAAAGGCAACACGGCAACTGCGCCCATTTTATTAAAGCGTTCAATCGCTTGATGCTGGTGCGGTTTGTCCGTCATGACCACGCCCACGACACCTACTTGGTGATAATCGTGTGCAGTTGCGCCAATGCCCAGTAGCTGACGGCTTGGCGAGTTTTGACCATCACAAGCCACCAGTAAATCAGCCGTTAAGGTTTGGCGAGCTTGGTGAGCTTGGTCAAAGCGAATGGTGACATCGGTTGCCGTCTGTTGTATATCTGTCAAGCTGGCACCGTCTAGCAAAGTTATCAGCGGATTGTTTTGCACGGCGAGCAGTAATTTTTTGCCAAGCCACGCGTTTTCCATCACTTGCCCAAAACTTTCCACCCCTTCGGCTTCTTTATTGAGCGTCGCTTTACCAAAACTACCTTCTTCACTGATAGCGACTTCATCAATGCGGCAGGCATGGCTTTGTAAATCATCCCATAGCGTTTTGCCATTAAAGGTCATACTATTATAAATTTGTACCGTACGGCGTGACAGCGCGATGTTACGGCTGTCAAATTGCTCGCGGTCTAAGTCATCATCAGGGCTGATGGTCGGATAATTGGCTTTTTCTAGTAGCGTGCTTGAGATGCCTTTGTCGGCAAGCAGTAAAGCAAAGGATAAACCCACATTGCCGCCGCCGATAATCACCACAGTTTGGGGGGTAAGAATATTCATGATTGTTCTCTTTTTTAAAGGGCGGTTAAAGCGCACCTTATCAGAATTTTTTACCAGTTTAGCACAAATCCTTACGCGCTTTGTGGCGGCAATTGGGTAAAATCCATAAAGCAAATATTAAAGGAATAAGCAAAATGCCAGTGCTGCAATGGTTGTTGCTGTTTTTGCTAAGCAGTATATTTTATGGTTGGGTGCTGCTGGGAAATGGCGCAAAATGGCTAGAAGGTTGGCAATCGTGGTGGCTAATTGGCTGGTTTTCGCTAGATTGGACCGCTGAGCAAATCCGCTTGTATGTACTGATCATTTGGATTGTTGAAACGATTTGGTTTGTGGTCGGTTTGTTTCAACCAAGTTTACGTACTTTTTAGACTGATTTCGACAAAAATTTTGGCTACCTTTTTTTGTGATGTTCTGTTAAAATAGGCAAAATCAAACCTTAGCGAGTTGGCATGATAAAGTTAATGGCACAGACTGGTAACGCATTAAAACCAGTCAGCTATTTTCTTTAAAATCACTGTCTTCTCGCTTTTTTGTGGGCGATACTTTTTACGGTCTGTGCATTGATTGGGCATCGTATACCGTCGCACACATGGGTAGAACACAGGATACGAGCGGAGGCATTAGGTGAACACGAATTACGCAAAAGCAATTTTGGCATTGGCAGATGGTACGGTTTTTTATGGTCGCAGCATCGGTGCTAGCGGACACACCGTTGGTGAGGTCGTGTTTAATACAGCGATGACAGGTTATCAAGAAATCTTGACCGACCCAAGCTACGCCCAGCAAATCGTCACCTTAACCTACCCGCATATCGGTAATACGGGCACCAACAATGAAGACACAGAGTCAGGTCGCATTCATAAAGTGTGGGCAAATGGACTGATTATCCGTGATTTGACCATGGCAACCAGTAACTTTCGCTCAAGCCAATCACTGAGCGAGTATCTGATTAACCATAACACCGTTGCCATCGCTGATATCGACACCCGAAAACTCACTCGGCTACTACGTGAAAAAGGCGCACAAAATGGTTGTATCATGACCGCCGATAGTGACGGTCAGCTCGATGAAGCCAAAGCAATCGAACTTGCCAAAAGCTTTGCCGGTATCAAAGGCATGGACTTGGCGAAAGTCTGCTGTGACCAAGCAGGTTTTACCTGGACGCAAGGCTCATGGCAATTGGTGAGTCCAGAAGTGAGCCCAACTTGTGGTCGCTTTAAAGAATTGGGTACTGACATCGAGCAAAAATTTAACATCGTGGCGTATGACTTTGGCGTCAAAACCAACATCTTGCGGATGCTCGTTGACCGCGGCTGTCATGTCACCGTTGTGCCAGCCCAAACGCCTATCGATGAGGTGCTCAAACATAACCCAGATGGTATTTTCTTATCCAATGGTCCTGGCGACCCTGAACCTTGTACTTACGCCATTGAGGCGATTAAACACATCATTACCCAAACCGATATTCCGCTGTTTGGGATTTGTCTAGGTCATCAGCTATTGGCACTGGCTAGCGGCGCACAAACCTTGAAGATGAAATTTGGTCACCATGGTGCCAACCATCCTGTGCAAGATATCGAGCAAGGTACGGTGATGATTACCTCACAAAACCACGGTTTTGCCGTGGATGAAAGTACGCTTCCTAGCAATATTAAAGTGACGCATCGTTCGTTATTTGATGGCTCAAATCAAGGCATTGAGCTGACCGATAAGCCTGCGTTTAGTTTTCAAGGACATCCAGAGGCAAGTCCAGGACCCCATGACTGTGCGCCACTATTTGATAAATTCGCAGCTATGATGGCAAAGGCGAAAGCGTAAATGCAACAATACCCTTTTCACCTGGTTAATGTCTTTGCTGAAAGCCATTTTGGTGGCAATATTAGCCAAAATCACTATCCGATAAGCAAAGCCATTCACCAAGGCGATGACATGGGCAGACCCAACCGCTTGACGCTCAACGTCGATAACGAGCAAAACATTTATGTGGGTGGCAATGTCATCGAAGTGGGCAAAGGTGAGTTTTATTTATAATAAAAAGTGCGTTAATCGCGCTTTTTTTAAAATTAGGGTTTTAGAACATCAGTTAGTACTCAGTTTTTTATTTTAAATTTTACGTAATGCAGTTAAAAAGGGTGTAAAGCAATGCCAAAACGTACCGACATCAAATCCATTCTTATCATTGGCGCAGGTCCTATCGTCATCGGACAAGCCTGTGAATTTGACTACTCAGGCGCACAAGCCTGTAAAGCCTTACGTGAAGAAGGCTACCGCGTCATTCTGGTTAACTCAAATCCAGCTACCATCATGACCGACCCCGTCATGGCAGATGCCACCTACATCGAGCCCATCACCTGGCAAACGGTAGAGCGTATCATTGATAAAGAACGCCCTGATGCCATCTTGCCAACCATGGGCGGACAAACCGCGCTCAATTGTGCGTTAGACTTGGACAAGCATGGCGTACTGGAAAAATATGGCTGTGAGCTGATTGGCGCGACCAAAGATGCCATCGAAAAAGCCGAAGACCGTAACCTATTTGACCAAGCGATGAAAAAAATCGGCTTAGAGTGCCCGCGCGCCGAAGTGGCCGAAACCATGGAACAAGCCTTCGCTATTCAAGCCAAAGTCGGCTTTCCCTGCATCATTCGCCCATCATTTACCATGGGTGGTTCGGGTGGTGGTATCGCTTACAACCGTGACGAATTTGTCGAAATTTGTGAGCGTGGTTTTGACTTATCACCCACTCATCAACTATTGATTGATGAAAGCTTAATCGGTTGGAAAGAGTACGAGATGGAAGTTGTCCGTGACAAAAAAGACAACTGTATCATCGTCTGTTCGATTGAAAACTTTGACCCTATGGGTGTGCATACAGGTGATTCTATCACTGTGGCGCCTGCTCAGACTTTGACGGATAAAGAATACCAAATCATGCGTAACGCGTCATTGGCGGTGCTGCGTGAGATTGGTGTGGAGACCGGTGGTTCAAACGTACAATTTGGTATTGACCCAAAAACAGGCCGTATGGTCGTCATCGAGATGAACCCACGTGTCAGCCGTTCATCCGCCTTGGCATCTAAAGCCACAGGGTTCCCGATTGCCAAAATCGCAGCAAAACTTGCGGTCGGTTACACCCTCGATGAACTCAGCAATGACATTACAGGCGGCTTGACCCCAGCCAGCTTTGAGCCCGCTATTGATTATGTAGTGACCAAAGTACCGCGCTTTAACTTTGAAAAATTCCCCCAAGCTGACAGCACTTTATCTACCCAAATGAAATCGGTGGGTGAAGTGATGGCGATTGGTCGTAACTTCCAAGAGTCGATGCAAAAAGCGTTACGCGGTCTTGAGATTGGGGTGAATGGTTTTGATGAGTATCTTGATTTCAATCAAGACGAGGATACCATTCGTAGTACCTTAAAAGTTAAGTTAAAAACCCCCACACCTGACCGTATTTTCTATATTGCTGATGCCTTCCGTTTTGGTATGAGCGTAGATGAGGTGTTTGAGTTTACTCGCATTGACCCTTGGTTTTTAGTGCAAATTGAAGACATCGTCAAAACGGAAAAATTGGTGAAAGAAACTGGCTTTGGCGGTTTGACCCACGACAACTTGCGTCAATTCAAACGTAAAGGGTTATCAGATTTACGCTTGGCAACGCTTCTGGGTATTTCACAAAAACAGCTGCGTAAGAAACGTTGGGATTTGGGCGTGTATCCTGTGTACAAACGCGTGGATACTTGTGCCGCGGAGTTTTCGACGTCAACCGCTTACATGTATTCAAGCTATGATGACGAATGTGAAGCCAATCCAACCAACAACAAAAAAATCATGGTCATCGGCGGTGGTCCTAACCGCATTGGTCAAGGTATTGAATTTGACTATTGCTGCGTGCACGCTGCCTTGGCAATGCGTGAAGATGGTTATGAGACCATCATGGTCAACTGTAACCCTGAAACAGTTTCCACTGACTATGACACCTCTGACCGTCTGTACTTTGAGCCTATTACGTTAGAAGATGTGCTTGAAATCGTGCGCATCGAAAAACCCGAAGGCGTGATTGTGCAGTACGGTGGACAAACGCCATTAAAATTAGCGCGCGCACTGGAAGCCGCTGGCGTGCATATTATCGGTACCAGCCCAGATGCGATTGACCGTGCAGAAGACCGTGAACGTTTCCAACACATGATTCAGCAATTGGGCTTCACTCAGCCACCTAATGCCTTGGCGACCAGCACTGAAGACGGTATCGTCAAAGCGACGCAAGTGGGCTATCCCCTAGTTGTCCGTCCCTCTTACGTGTTGGGCGGTCGCGCGATGGAAATCGTCTACAACGAAAACGAACTGCGTCGTTATTTGCGTGAAGCCGTACAAGCGTCTAATGAAGCCCCTGTATTACTTGACCGCTTCTTGGATGATGCGATTGAAGTGGACGTGGATTGTATCTCTGACGGCACCAACGTGGTGATTGGCGGTATCATGCAGCACATCGAACAAGCGGGCGTGCATTCAGGTGATTCAGCGTGTTCAATCCCTCCGTATTCACTTAGCCAAGGAATTTGCGATGTGATGCGCGAACAAACCGTGGCGATGGCAAAAGAGCTGGGTGTGGTGGGCTTGATGAACGTCCAATACGCGGTCAAAGATGGTGTGGTTTATATCCTTGAAGTCAATCCACGTGCCTCACGTACGGTGCCTTTCGTATCAAAATGTATCGGCACTTCACTTGCGCAAGTCGCCGCGCGTTGTATGGCGGGCACAACCTTGGTAGAACAAAACTTTACCACTGAGGTAATTCCAACATTTTTTGCGGTCAAAGAAGCGGTCTTCCCTTTTGCCAAATTTCCAGGCGTTGACCCCATCTTAAGCCCTGAGATGAAATCAACGGGTGAAGTCATGGGTGTGGGTCAGACCTTTGGTGAGGCTTACTACAAAGCCATCATCGGCAGTAACGATAGATTGCCCGGTTTGCCAGTGGACAATGAAGTTAAAAAAGTGTTCTTATCAGTGCGTGAAAGCGACAAAGCCAATCTAGTACCAGTGGCAAAACAATTTGTCGACTATGGCTTTAAACTTGTGGCAACCTCAGGTACACAAAAAATCTTGACCAAAGCGGGTATCGCCTGTGAGCGCATCAATAAAGTTACCGAGGGTCGCCCACATATCGTCGATGCCATCAAAAACGGTGAGATTGCGATTGTGGTCAATACCACTGAAGGCAAACAAGCGCATGAAGACTCATTCTCGATTCGCCGCTCAGCCTTACAGCATAAAGTATTTAATGTGACCACCTTAAATGCCGCGGCAGCAGTTACCCAAGCGTATAAAGTGCAGCTACCATTTGATGTGTATAAGCTCCAAGCACTACATACACAAACACAGGATTAACCACCGCTACTCTAAAATACTGATAGCCAGCGCTGTCAGTATTTTTTTATGGGTTAAGATAATCCTAAGGTTTAGGGTGTAGACTGGGTTTGCCCTAAGTATAGCCATGTTTATCAATGTTTTGACCACTAACCACAATCAGGGTGTGAATGCCATGAGACAACCTTCGAAGACCTTTAATATCATACTGCTCGCTGCTGTATTAGCGCCGACCACAACGGTATATGCCAAAAGCGATAGCGAAAAAGCGGGCGATATATTGCATATTGCCATCCCGGTAGCAGGCTTAGGCATGGCACTTGCCAAACATGACCAAGAAGGCGTGTATCAACTAGGTAAAACCATGGCAACCAATTTGGCGGCTACCTATGCGCTCAAATACGCCACCAATGACACCGCGTGGGGCGAACGTCCCAACGGCGAAGATTACTCATTTCCATCAGGGCATGCTAGTGATTCTTGCGCGGGCGCGACTTTCATCGGTCAACGCTATGGCTGGCGCTATGGATCGATGGCAATGATTCCTGCCGCCTATGTGGGCTGGTCACGGGTGGATGCCGACAAGCACCATACCCGTGATGTGGTTGCTGGCTGCGCGCTGGGTGTGGTCAGTGGTTTGGTGATGACGCAACCGTTTGACAATGCCACTATTTTACCTTGGTATGAAAATAAAGCCGTGGGTGTTACCATCAGCTCAGCTTGGTAATGTCAGGGTTCATACAGTCAATTGAGTGAATGCTTTGCATCACAAGCCGTTATCAAGTAAAATACCGTTATTGTGGTGATTGACGCAGCACAGCAAATTTTTTACTAGAACCTTGTTAGGCAGTAGCCCTGTCTAGCATGGTTTTTTTCATCTATACAAAATAGATAGTGGTCAATCACGAGAGTTGATGACCATTTTTTGTGACTTGTTACTTTGGCAATCTTGCCGTTTGAATCCCTATTTGTGACAAAAGGAATCCCCTATGCAACGTTATCCAATGACGCCTCAAGGTCACGCGGCTTTAGAAGAAGAGCTCAAACAGCTCAAAACCGTTGACCGTCCACGTATTACCGCGGCGATTGCCGAAGCGCGCGAACATGGCGATTTAAAAGAAAATGCCGAGTACCATGCTGCCCGTGAGCAGCAAGGATTTTGTGAAGCCCGTATTCGCGATATCGAAGCAAAATTGGGCGGCGCTGAAGTCATTGATCCACTCAAACTACCGCAAGAAGGTCGCGTGGTGTTTGGCGTCACGGTAGTGATTGAAAATCTCGATACCGAAGAGCAAAAACGCTATAAAATTGTGGGGGATGATGAAGCGGATTTTAAAGCCAATAAAATATCGATTAACTCGCCCATCGCGCGTGGTCTGATTGGTAAATCAGAAGGCGATGAAGCCAAAATCCAAACCCCAAGCGGTGAAGTTGAGTACGAAATCGTCGAAGTGTTGTACCAATAACCGCGATTTAGCCCATACAGCCAATCAAATGATTGGCTTTTTTATTGTGACAAATTATGGCTAGACAAATTATGGGTAATTGTCAAAAAATGGCGAAAAACACGTTGACAAAAATGTTACAATAATTCGATAGGTTGATTTTACAGATTATTTTTTGATGACTTGATAGGAAAGGTTATGAGCCACGATACCACAAACAATGCCACAAACAATGCCACAAACAATGCCACCATTTTACAATCTGTCCCCGTCGGGCAAAAAGTCGGTATCGCATTTTCAGGCGGACTTGACACCTCAGCTGCGCTACTTTGGATGAAGCAAAAAGGTGCGCTGCCATACGCTTATACCGCGAACTTAGGTCAACCTGACGAAGACGATTACAACGCCATCCCGAAAAAAGCCGACCAATACGGTGCGGTCAAAGCACGTTTGATTGATTGCCGTTTGCAATTGGCGCTTGAAGGTATTGCCGCAATTCAATGTGGTGCGTTTCATGTCAGCACCGGCGGCATGCCCTACTTTAACACCACGCCACTGGGTCGTGCGGTCACAGGCACCATGCTAGTCACCGCCATGAAAGAAGATGATGTCAACATTTGGGGCGATGGCTCAACTTATAAAGGCAATGATATTGAGCGTTTTTACCGTTATGGTTTACTCACCAACCCTGCCCTTAAAATCTATAAACCGTGGCTTGACCAAACCTTCATTGATGAATTAGGCGGTCGTAGCGAGATGTCACAGTTCTTAATCGACAATGGCTTTGACTACAAAATGTCCAAAGAAAAAGCCTACTCAACCGACTCAAATATGCTCGGCGCGACGCATGAAGCCAAAGACTTGGAGTTTTTGGATGCCAGCATGCACATCGTTGAGCCGATTATGGGTGTGGCATTTTGGGATGACAATGTCAAAATCGACAAAGAAACGGTAACGGTACGCTTTGAACAAGGCATGCCCGTGGCAATCAATGACGAAACCTTTGATAGCCCAGTGGATTTGATTTTAAAAGCCAACGAAATCGGCGGTCGTCATGGTCTGGGTATGAGTGACCAAATTGAGAACCGTATCATCGAAGCCAAATCACGGGGTATCTATGAAGCCCCTGCCATGGCGCTGTTGCACATTGCCTATGAGCGTCTGGTCACTGGTATTCATAACGAAGACACCATCGAGCAGTACCGTATCAATGGTTTACGCCTAGGTCGCTTGTTGTACCAAGGTCGCTGGTTTGACTCACAAGCCTTGATGCTTCGTGAAACCGCCCAGCGCTGGGTCGCCAAAGCTATCACGGGTGAAGTCACCATCGAGCTACGCCGCGGTAATGACTATACCATCTTAAATACTAAATCTGACAACTTGACCTACCAACCAGAACGTCTATCAATGGAAAAAGTGGAAGATGCGGCGTTCACGCCAATGGATCGTATCGGTCAGCTGACCATGCGCAATCTAGATATTTCAGATACCCGTGCTAAATTGGCGATATATAGCCAATCAGGTTTGTTATCCAATGCCCACGGCTCAGACGTACCACAACTAGAGCAAAAATAATGCGGTAAATAAAAAGGGCGTATTTAATACGCCCTTAGCTTGTTACAACCTATCATTTAGTCATTGGTATGAAATAACAAAAACAACTCAACGATGTTTTTTTCTATGGCTTGTGCCATTTGGCTCATGGTTTCTGGGTCTTTGAGTAGCTCTTGCATATCAGGTTGGTCTTCATCAATGCCACTAAACAAAATCATCGGTAACGTCAGCATTGCCACATCTTCTTCGCTGTCGTCATCATCAAGCCAATCATCTTCTTCGTCATCGCTGGCATACATGGCATCAACAAAACCCACCGACCATTCGCTGATTTCTGAGTTTTCAATATCGAGATAATCAGTTTCGTCGACATCAAAAGGTAGCTCAATTTCACGCTCATCTTGCAGCATGGCTTGCAGCTCATCACGCCACTGTACAATGGCTGATAACACCTCTGGCTTGACTTGTTTTTCATGCCCTTCAAAAAGATAGGTTTGCCAATTGTGTAAAGGTTTGCCGACAATAGAGGCGGTTAAAAAGCCGTGTGTAGCGATGCTCGATAGCCCAAATTCGTTGTCATCACTGTCTAAAAAATCGATTAAATCATCAAAATCCATGGTGGTTATCCTAGTATGCTATCAAAAAAGCGGATTGAAAAAAGAAAGGTTAATACCTAGTGTATTAACCTTTTGCTTGACTTACAACTCATCATCGTCAAAATCATCGTCATCGTCTAAGTCATCAAGATCGTCATCAAAACTGTCTTTGAGTGAGCGCTCTAGACGCTTTTCTTCCAATAAATTGTCAATCAAACGACGTTTTTCAAGACTACTTGCCCGACTTCGACCCGATGCGTCGTCATCCACGAGTCGCGCGTCATCGTCATCATCAAAACTGTCATCTTCAAAGCTATCATCAATATCTGGATCAGCCATTTAGTGCTCCTTTCGCTGGTCGATTCGATAAATTTGCAATTTCATAAAGCCTTATAATGGGTTTTGTCAGTCAAGTCAAGTGGCGAAAGAAAAAATAGCCATGATTCGTTTATTTTTCTGTGGCGGTCAAAATATCATCACGTTTGGCAATAAGTTCAGTCATCAAGGTTTCTGATAAACCGTTGTACCAAACCATCTCACGCTCTGTGATAGTGGTCGGATGTTGCAGGTTTTTAAACTGCACTTTACCATCTAACGTTCTAAGCAAATCGAGCGGATACAGGAGCAATAAACCATCTTCTTTGGCGTGGTTCGCCATCAGTTTTTGTACGTCATGGAATTGATGACTGATACTGGTACCGATGGTTAATGGCAAGGCAAAACGCGATAGCTCACGGTGTTTTTCGTATACCACTTGGTTGAGGATAATCAACAATTTTGACAACAACACCGCTGCCAGTGGCAATTGCTCGGCTTTACCTGCGAGATGAATGACCGCGCCGTTGGCATTAAAATGCGAGTTGTCTTTGATATACACGTCTTTGATATAGCGATTTAACACATTGTTTGACGAGTTAAATAAACTGTTTGATGCGCGCATCAATAACTGATTACACAATTGAAAATACGGTTTTGCAACTTCAGGTGCCACCCGTTTTAGCAGATGATACTGGTCGTAAAAATGAATTTGTAATTCAATTTCGGGTTGTTTTTGGCTGTTTACCGTCGTTTCTTGAGCCAGATTGTCAGTCACTTCAGTCGCTGTGGGCTGGGTTTGGGGAATGTCTTTAGCAGATTTTGATTTTTCTCGATTTAAAAAATCATTGATGGTTTTGCCAGTAGCGGCAGGTTGCGCGGTCGCGCTGCTACCCCCTACTTGATTGTACAAGGTGCCTTCGTCTAACTGCAATTCACCACCCGCTGTCAATGCAGGGTTGGTGGATGCTAGGCTACCACGGGCAAGCGCGATATGCTGCTGGACTTTTTCACCCAATTGTGCAAGCTGTTCCTGCGTTGGGCGCGCCATGTAGCCATAAATCAGCCATAAAAACCCATGCAAAATTGCTGACCCTAATACAAACAACCATTGACTACTGACAATCTCGCCTTTGGATACCGCTTTCATGATGATGGTGGCGTGACCGAGAACTTGGTTGTTTTGGATAATGGGCTTGTCAATCACTTGCCCCACTTCGTTCTGTGCTTGTCCCGTTTGCACCAGCGGCTGGTTGTTTTGGTCACTGATGACAAGCTTGGCGACTTCCTGATCAACTTGGTAGCGGTTTGCCAAGACGCTCAGGCTAATTCTATCTTGGCTCGTGATGCCCACCATGGCTTCTTTGGCTAACTGTTCAACAATTTTTTCACCCTTTTGGGTACGCTGCTCGTATTGGGATTTTTCACTACTAAAAGTAAGCATCAAAAAATGTAAACAAAAGCTAATAAGTAGCACAATAGCGAATTTGCCTTGACGGGGGGCTAGATGATTCATGGGTAGATTAAACTTTCTTTAGGAGCGATTAAATGCTACATTATCATGTTTATTTTTTTGGCATACAAGGGGTAAACTACCATGACGACGAATTTTTTGTATCAACTTAATCAGCGCTATCCCCATAGTTACGCGATTACCCTAAGCGCTGCCAAGTTTGAATTGGGGCTATTGAGCCAAATCAGCGAAACCCTTGCAAGCCTTCATCCTGCCATTCGTATCTTACATCAAGACACCTTAGTCAATGAGCTTGATTGGCAAGCCAATGACACACTCGCCCAAGCTGAGCAAACCAGCCCTGTAACGACGATTCGCTGGATTGTGACGCTGGAGTCAGATAGCGATATCAGCGACTTACCGCAACGGGTCAAACAAATCGCCGCCAACAACCTCTATCATGTAGATATCAATGTCATGCCCCTTGCGACATTGGTGCGCCCGCATAAATTGGCGTTATTTGATATGGATTCTACGTTGATTGAACAAGAAGTGATTGTGGAATTGGCAAAAAAAGCCGGGATTGGTGAGCAAGTCGATACGATCACCGAATCTGCCATGCGCGGCGAAATTGATTTTGCCGAAAGCTTTACTCGCCGTGTGGCTTTGCTTAAAGGGTTATCAAGTGAGGTGCTCGAAGATATTATTGCCAATCACATTACCTTTAGTCCAGGGGCAAAACGCTTGATTAGCGCACTGAAAAATCATGGTTACTATGTGGTATTGGTCTCAGGCGGCTTTAACTATTTTGCCGAATACGTAAAAAACAGCTTAGGGATGGATGAAAGTTATGCCAATGACCTAGATATCGTCGATAATCTAGTGACAGGTGAAATCACCTCAGCGATTGTAGATGGCAAGCGTAAAGCCGAAATTCTGCAAGCCGTGGCACAGCGTCTAGGCATTAAGCTGTCGGAGACTGTCGCTGTCGGCGATGGCGCTAATGACTTGCCAATGCTAGGGCTAGCCGATATCGGTATCGCCTATCGTGCCAAACCGATTGTGCGCGACCAAGCAGATTATGCGGTAACCGTCGCAGGACTCGATGGGGTGATGACTGTCTTGGGATTGAGCGATTAGTTTTAACGATTAGTTTTAAAGATGAATTTTAAAGATTATAAAAAAACCACCCAGATTATCGAGTGGCTTTTTTGTTTTTTTGGATAAAAAAGCTAAATTGGCAATTTCGCCACGATTTTATCGACGCTGACTTGTAATTTTTGCCTCACTATCGGTGATAAAATGACAATACCGCCTAGCACACCCATGAGACAGCCGAGCACGGTATCCCAAAACCGCGTGACGATAATCTCACTGATTGCGGTAGGTTGCACCGCGCTGTACTCTGCCAAAAAGATGGTCAGTGGGGTGATAAAAATAACCGCCACCCCATAATGGCGTACCACAAAAGTTTCAATACAAAACATCATGCCAAAAATGCCTAGCGCCACACCCATATCGCTCAAATGCACTGATAGCAGTAGCCAAGCTAGCAGCATACCAATCGCGGTACCCACAATCCGATGTATCTGCTTGACCCACATGCTTTGAAAATTCATCCCTTGCATGATGACATAACAGCTCATCGGCACCCAATAGGGCTTAGGCATCTCTAGCCACAGCGCCAGCAGCAATGATAAAGCGATAAACGCCGATACAATAAAAGTATCACCCAAAATCTCTCACACGGGCATCGGTGCCTTTAGCGGCAAGACAGGCTTATTATAAAGCAGCAGTAACGCATAAAAACACGCCACCATCCCCGCAAACAACGCGCCTAATGCCACCACGCCAATCAGCTGTGGGATTTGTGACACGGGTGCGGGCATAAACAGCGCAATCGCTGATGCCATGATGATAAACAGCCCAGCAGGCGGTGGTAACTTATAATAACGGCTAAACAGCGTACACCAAAAGGTCACAAAAAATATCAGGGGAATTGTCAAGATGGGCACGTTGTGGGCGACCAAGCCAACGGCAAAACACGCGACCATCCCAAAACTACACGCCAATACCGTGGTCATGCGAGACAATAACGACCCAGTATAGGGTAAGTTTAAAATCACCATCGCACCGAGTGATGCGAGTAGACCCATGCGCAAATCACCCAGATACGCGCCGACCATCACTGGAAAACTGATCGCAAATGCCACAAACAACGGCATATGCCAAGGTCTGGGATTGCGATTGAATTGGGTCAAGGTGGTGAGCGGGTGCTTGATATATTGATGAGTGATAGGGTTGTCCAAGTGAGAGGCTCTTTTGTTAATCATATTGAGGGATAAAAAATTAAGATTAAATTTAAACTTAAATAACCTGCTAAAAACACAAAACTGGAGCAAGCCCCAGTTTTAGATGTTTATCTATTTCACATGTCATCCAAATTTAATTGGACTTAATTAGATTCGCTGTAGCGCTTAGTTAGCTTGATGAATGCGTCCGATTTATTGACCTGACTCATCAACCAAAGACACGCCAATACGCTTAGCAACTTCTTCATAACCTTCGACCACATCACCTAGGCTTTGACGGAAACGGTCTTTATCCAGTTTTTTCTTGGTTTGTTTGTCCCAGACGCGGCAACCATCTGGCGAGAACTCATCGCCCAGTACGATACGGTCTTTGAATACCCCAAATTCTAGTTTGAAATCCACCAACATCAAACCACCGTCATCAAACATTTTTGATAACACGTCATTGACTTTAAAGGTTAAGGCTTTCATTTCATCCAGTTGTGATTGCGTTGCCCAGCCGAGTGATACCGCTAACGAATCATTTACCATCGGGTCGCCCAGACCGTCATCTTTATAGAATAATTCAAAGGTAGGTGGCGTCAAGGGTTGACCTTCTTGTAGACCTAAACGACGTACTAGGCTGCCTGCTGCATAGTTACGTACCACACACTCGACGGGAATCATTGTTAGGCGTTTGACCAGCACTTCTTCATCCGATAATTGCTGTTCAAAATGGGTTTCGATGCCTGCTTCGCTGAGTTTTTGCATGATAAAGGCGTTAAAGCGGTTATTGACTTTGCCTTTACGCGCTAACTGTTCGATACGCTCGCCGTTGAAAGCAGAGGTATCATCACGAAATTCTAAAATCAGATAATCTGGATTGTCAGTTTCGAAGACTGATTTTGCTTTGCCTTTATAAAGTAAATCGAGTTTTTGCATGGTAATTCCCAAATGGCTGTTTAAGATTGGCTAAGGTTGGCTCAGTGTAGCTAATTTATGACAGTTGCATTGATTGGCTGATACGCGGTTAGCAACACAAGCTGCCAACTATCATCGATGCGGTCAGCCACTCTCTATTTTACGGTACTAATTGGACGCGGTAGCTCAAAACGCTTACTGCCTTCTTTTGTGATTTTTAACGTATTTTCACCCGATTGCGGCACTGTATAAACTGGGGTAAAAGGTAGCGTTTGTGCCTCTGCCGGTAATTGGATGGGTTCAAGTTTTTTGGTTTTGGTATAGTCCAAAGAATTGTCGCCAACTTTACGTTTAAAAGTAGTACAGCCTGTCATAGCAATGCTAGCAGAGGCAATAATCGCTAGGGCTAGTTGGGCGTTGAATCGATTGTGGTTGGCGCTGCGTGTTTTTTTCATAGTAAACCTGCTTTGGCAAGTGCTTCATCCATCACTTGTTGGTGTTCTGGGGTAAGCCAAGTTAATGGTAAACGGATACCTTGCTCAATATGACCCATTTTGTATAAGGCATATTTTGCAGGAATGGGACTTGACTCGATAAATAAATCTTGGTGTAAATGGGCTATTTTTTGGTTTAATGCTTCGGCTTGTTCAAACTCACCTTTGAGTGCCAAGCCAAAAATTTGGCTCATGATTTTTGGCGCGACATTAGCGGTCACTGAAATATTGCCTTTTGCCCCATGACGCATCAGCGTTAACGCGCTTTCATCATCTCCTGACAATACAATCATACGACCTTTTACTGCTTCAATCAGTTTGGCACCACGCGCCACATCACCCGTCGCATCTTTAATCGCGATGATATTTTCGATGTCCGCTAGGCGCTCGACAGTCGCTTGCTGCATATCTACGATGGTGCGCCCGGGTACGTTGTATAGCACTTGGGGAATGTCTACGGCTTCAGCAATGGCTTTATAGTGTAAGTATAGCCCTTCTTGGGTCGGTTTATTGTAGTAAGGGACAACCAACAGCACGGCATCAGCCCCCGCTTGTTTGGCGTGCTGGGTCAGATCAATGGCTTCAACGGTATTGTTAGCGCCTGTACCCGCGATGACGGGAATACGACCGCCCACTTGCTTCATGGTAAATTCAATGACGTCCACATGCTCTTGCATCGATAAGGTTGCGGATTCACCCGTCGTACCGACCGATACCAGTACGTCCGTACCTTGCTCGATTTGCCAATCAATGAGATTTGCCAATGATTGCCAATCGACGTCACCATTGCTATGCATAGGTGTAATCAACGCGACCATAGAGCCTTGTAGTTTATCTAAAATGGGGGTCATAACAATACCTTGGACAAAACCTTAAGTAGAATATGTAACAGCTGCGACAATTTTTTGAAAATTTTTGTCTAGTGTAGCATACATTTGGGACGAAGTTTAAGCGCTTTGATAGCAAACGCAAGTTTCTCCGCCGCTGTAGCCAATCAGGTTATAGACCCCACTCAACCCGATAATAAGGCAGCAACTAGTTTATAGTCGCTACCTTACAGTGGCAAATTATATGGGTTAAGCATCACTCGTTTGAACCTGGATGGTTAGCACATCAATGGTAGGGGGGCAATTAAAACGAAAAGGTAACCCTGTCATGCCAATCCCAGTATTCACCCATACTTGGTAGCGTTTGCTGGGTTTGTCATCCTCATTGAATGCTTTGGGATAAGTGTCGGATTGTTTGGCTGTATCTGGTCTGCGTAACCCTGCCGCCAGTTTATTACCTGTCAATGCTCTGACCATCAGCGGTGTCAGTATAGGTATATTGACCTGACCCCCATGGGTTTGTCCCGCAATCACCAAAGTATCGTTGTTGGCGTCACTTAACGTTCGCGGATTGGCTTCTAACTGCTTGATATCATGGGTGGCAATGACTAATGGCTGCCCCGCGCTGCGCTGCTGTTCAATCACGCGCGGTAAATCCATTGTACTGCCATTATGAATGCCTATGATTTTTATCCCTGCAATATACAAGCCTTGCTCAGGCAATAATTGAATACCGAAGGTTGGTAAGATGTGCTTTAACTGCATATTGCTAGCAGGTTCGCTATTTTGCGCATCATCGATAACCTGCTGGGTATCGGCATCGCTAAGGACGGTATAGCAAGGCTTGTTCAGCGTTTTAAATGGGCTTAGTTGGGCATCCAAAGTTGTCGCTTGATATAACCAATCACCCAAAATCAGCACCGCATCAACCTCTAAGCGATTAAGGCATTTTACCAAACGCGCTAACTGATGGGGGTTAGAAAATATACCCACATGGATATCACTCAGCACCGCAATTTTTGCAGCTTGTCTTTTGATAGGTTGTCGTTTGATAGGTTGTGATGCTGCTGCAGCCAGTGAAACATCGGTCGCGGGCTGATAGGTCGCAGATGCAGTCAAATTAATTGAACAATGCGAAACGCGCAGCCGATTGGGCTCAACCCAGCTTATATAGATATACAACAGCGATAACGCGATAAGCAGCCAGTAGATGATTTGGTTGTCATACAGCAGTTGCACGTTTGCCCACAGCAACAACCAAACAAACCAATAGCGCGCGTAGAAACTGACCAGTTGTAGCAGGATTTGCAGGTTATCCGTCCGGGCTTTGAGTTGCACGGTTTTTAGGCACGACCATAGGATTACCAAAACGGCAATGAACGCGCCAAGATGACCTAGCCAACTGCCAATCATGCTACCACCCATATAAAGCGTTACCTAAATTTACTGAATAATCAATAATTTGCATGACAAATACGTATAAAAAAAGCGCCCATTATAAATGGCAATCATGGATATGACAATTTAAACTGTCATCATATCGCAAAAAATGGATGAACCGCTAGGCGAATTTTTTGTATTTAACTCATCCAAAAATGCCTGACTTTGCATTTTGACCCTGTTGTCTAGTAGCAACGGCAAAACAAAGACGAGCGCATTTGCCTACGTCGCACCCTGTTTAGCCGTCAACATCGGCGATTTGGATGGGCTTGCTACTTAAACAACCCATACAAAAAATCCGCCATCATTTATAAAAGCTGATATGATAGTTTTATTTTCACATAGTTTTTAAAATAGCCTTTTAAATGTAGCACGCTGACCCAATTTGCTCAGCGCTTGCTTAGATTTTTTGGCTCTTTAACTCATTAATTTGAAGGACGTCAGCGTTATGACAGCAAGCGTTAATGTGTCAAACTCCCCTATCAAAGAAACTCTCCAGCCGCAAGCACAGGCTAACCATCGCCACGCGTTTGATGTGGTGATTGTCGGCAGTGGCGGTGCAGGTTTATCGTTAGCTTTATCCTTGCCAAGCCATTTATCGATTGCGGTTTTGGCAAAAGACAAGCTCACTGAAGCCAGCACTTTTTATGCCCAAGGCGGCGTGGCAGCGGTACTATCGGATGACGATTCGGTTGATGAGCATGTCGATGATACCTTGATTGCAGGGGCGGGTCTTTGTCATGAAGATGCGGTACGTTTTACGGTAGAGCATAGCCGAGAAGCGGTGGAGTTTTTGCTCAAACAAGGTGTCAAATTTACCTTGGATGAAAACGAAACCTTGCACCTGACCCGTGAAGGCGGTCATAGCAAACGTCGTATCATCCATGCGGCAGATGCCACTGGGGTGGCCATTTCTACCTCGTTAGTCAAACGTGTCAAACAATGTCCGAATGTCAAACTGTTTGAGTATGTCGCTGCCATTGATGTCATCACCACCCATAAACTTAGCAAACACAACTACAGTCCGATTACCGAGCCCAATCGTGCCGTGGGGCTATATGCGCTTGATTTGACCACCAATCAAGTCATCACCTTTACCGCACCCTTTATCGCCTTAGCCTGCGGCGGGGCATCAAAAGCGTATTTGTATACCTCCAACCCCGATATTGCTACAGGGGATGGTATCGCAATGGCATGGCGCGCAGGTTGCCGCGTTGCGAATTTGGAATTCAATCAGTTTCATCCTACTTGTCTCTATCATCCAGAAGCGCGCTCGTTTTTAATCACCGAAGCCATGCGCGGTGAAGGTGCCTACCTGCGCTTGCCAGCAACCAAAGAACACCCAGAAGGTGAGCGCTTTATGCTTCGTTTCGATGAACGGGGTGAGCTGGCACCGCGTGATATCGTGGCTCGCGCCATCGACTTTGAGATGAAGCGTTTGGGAATACGTCATGTTTGGTTAGATATTACGCATCAAGAACCAGCCTTTATTAAAGGTCATTTCCCTATGCTATATGAGCGGCTACTAGAGCTGGGCATTGACATGACCCAAGATAAAATCCCCGTGGTACCCGCTGCTCACTATACGTGTGGTGGGGTGATGGTCAATGAAAACGCCCAAACCGACGTGTTTAATCTATATGCCATGGGCGAGACGTCCTTTACGGGGCTGCATGGTGCCAATCGCATGGCGAGTAACTCGCTGTTAGAATGTTTTGTGTACGGGATGAGTGCAGCGCGTCATATTGCCGCCGCATTTGCAGAAAATCGCGTTCCCCCCATTCCTACTATCCCTGATTGGGACAGCCAAGATGTAACTGACCCTGACGAAGAGGTCATCGTGCTACAAAACTGGGATGAGCTGCGCCAAAGCATGTGGCACTACGTTGGTATTGTGCGCTCAGACAAACGCCTGCATCGCGCACTCAACCGCATTTTGTTGTTAAAACAAGAAGTAAATGATTACTACGCCAACTTTGTGGTCAGTAAAAATCTGATTGAATTGCGTAATTTGCTGCTAGTCTCTGAGCTGATTGTGCGCTGTGCGCTACGTCGCCACGAATCGCGTGGACTGCATTACAACAAAGACTTTCCACAAACTTTGCCAGTGGCGGCAGACGTGATTTTAACCCCATCTATGCCATAGTTTGGGTTAAATAAAAAAGGGATGTTTATCATCCCCTTTTTTCACAATGATGTTAAAAGCTTTATGGTACTAAGTAATGACATTAAATAACGACATTAAATACCCAGCTGCGTTAGCACTTTTGCCAACACTTCATCAGGTGTACCCTGCGCATCAATGCGTTTGACGCGCTGCGGTTGCTGTGCTGCTTGATAAGCAAATCCTTGATGTACCCGCTCAAAAAACGCTAGCTGATTTTGCTCAAAGCGGTCTAGTTTGCCGCGATTTTTGGCACGGCTCATCCCTTCTGTGACGGGTAAATCTAACCATATGGTCATATCTGGCATTTTTGCCACAAACTGCCTAATCAGTAATTCAATTTTGCTAAGTTCTGCCCTATCGCCCTGTTTGCGCCCAAACCCTTGATAGGCAATGGTGGAATCGGTAAAGCGGTCGCACAGCACCCATTTACCCTGAGCGAGCGCTGGCACAATCACTTGCGCCACATGATCGGCACGCGCAGCGAACATCAATAAGAGTTCACTGTCCTCTGTCATGGTCGTTGCTGGGTCAAGTAACATGGCGCGTAACTGCTCAGCAAACGGGCTACCGCCCGGTTCACGGGTCTGGATAAAGTCGATGCCTTGCGCGGTCAAATGCGCTGCCACATTGGCAATCAAGGTAGACTTACCCACCCCTTCGGTACCTTCAAATGAGATAAATTTTTCGCTAATGGGGACTTTCGCAGCTTTTTGCATGGGTATCGTTTTTTACTGACCTGATTGGCTGTTTTGGCTGGCGCGTTTTTCACGCATCACCCGCAGATAGTCTTGCACCGCTTGGTTATGGTCTTCTAAATTACTGGTAAATTTATGACCGCCATTGCCCGTTGCCACAAAATATAGCGAATCGGTTTGATTTGGGTGAAGTGCCGCTTTAATCGATGCAATACTTGGTAAGGCAATCGGTGTCGGTGGTAAGCCGTCAATTTGGTAGGTGTTGTAAGCGGTTTTTTCTTCAAGGTCAGATTTGCGAATATTACCATCGTAACGATCGCCCATGCCATAAATCACGGTGGGGTCAGTTTGTAGGCGCATATTTCTCTTTAGACGATTGACGAACACGCCTGCGACTTCACCACGCTCACTTTCGACACTGGTTTCTTTTTCAATAATGGATGCCATAATCAGCGCTTCATACGGTGTCTTGTACGGCAGATTAGCTTGGCGATTGTTCCAGTTTTCCATCAATGCTGTGTGTTGACGGGTAAATAAATCCGTTAGCACTTTTTTGTCACTACTGCCTTCATTAAAATAATAGGTATCCGGTGAAAACCAACCTTCAAGGTTGCCATTCGGGTGATAATCAGCAGGGATATTGAGCCCAAGTTTGTCAACGTCAACTTTGCTGCCGTGGATAACTTCGTTTTTAATCCCTTTATTGTCCGTTAAATGCTGATATAATTCTTTGGCTGTTTTGCCTTCAATGATTTGCACTTTAATAAAAGCGACTTTCTCACCTTGTTGTAGCATCGCTAAATAATTGGCAAAACTTGGGTTTTCAGGCAGTTGATACACCCCTGAATGAAGCGGTTTATCCACCGTCATTTTGATATATAGTTTGGCAAGTGGCGCGACGAACAGCTTTTTCTTTTTATCCCAGTCGTCTACCAGCGCATAGTAGGTTTGACCTTTATTGATGGTCACCATCTGCTTTGGTTGGGTGATAGTGCCATATAGGGTGTTATACCAAGCAAATAACAACCAGCCTAGGACCAATACAATAAACCCGAGCAGCCCCAGTAAACGGTATTTATTTTTTTTGTTTCTACCGGTGATTTGGTCATTGAATTCTCGCGTTGAACGATTAATCAGACAAGCATCATTGCCATTGACGTTTTTGCTATGCGGGTCTTCGTCATCCTTATCCGTTATATCCTTGTCATCGATACCCTTATCTTTGCTATGATTGTCCTGCAATTGAGAATCTGGAATATCTGCGGCGTGCGGGGCGTCACTGTGCTGAGTAGGATGATGCTCAGAACCGTCTGAGTTACTAGACATATTATTATCAGATTGGTCGTTCATAGAGAAAGCTTATATTGACTCAATAAGCGTGAATTTAACAATTAATGACAAAAATAGCAATTTTTTTTAGTTACCAGCAACACGATTTAAGTTAATTTTTGCGCATAGATTGGGATCAAATCAAGCGCCTTTGACTGCCCATTGGGTAGCATCAATGCCTGAATGGGCAAAATCCCGCGTACCGCATTGCAAAAAAACAAGCTTGTGATATTGGCTAACTCCTCGCTGGCTAAATATCGCTCCTTATGCGCCTTATCGGACTTGGCAAACTTAGCCAATAACACCTGCCGCATGACCCCTTTGACCCCTGAGCGGTTGATGGGCGGTGTGTACCACACATTTTCATGATTGAGCTGATAAAACACATTGCAAAAGGTACCTTCTACCCAATGCCCCATCACATCTTGTACTAGCCCATCAATCATTTGCGCATTTTGAGTTTGATGCTGCCACAGCTCGTGACTTGCCATCACTTTATCTTGAGCGTTTAGTAGCTTAAGCCCTACCAAGGGTTTGGGTAGACACGCAATTTGTTGCGTAAGACAGATGGCGGTAGCGGCAGGTTGGATGATGACTTGATTGGCTTGCTGTGCTAATGGCTTATCCGTGGGCATAAGCTTAATAAAAGCGTCAAATTCAGAATTGCAAAATCCATAGCCTTTGATAGGTTGATTTTTACGGCAGACTATCAGCTTGAGCATACCGTGATTGAGGGTTTTGGCAAAATTGGCTAATTGGCTATTAAAGTATGCGCGGATAGTATGATTGGGGGATTTTAAATTGAAGGCGTCTAAATTGAAGGCGTCTAAATTGGCTGCGTCTAAGTCCGCGTTGGTTAAATTTAGTTGTAACGCATGGACACTCTCGTCGATTCTATCTAAGTGGTAACTCAGCCAATTGATTTGTCCTGCCACCACCGCCATGGTGGTAAAGAACCCATCACCATACGCTATCACCCGTGAATCAATATCAATAGCGGTGATTGGCATTTGCTTGGCATACTGAGCATCAGATAATGGATACCACATGGTTATTTGGCTACTTGATTAAATTAATAGTTGACTGTATGACAGTGAAAGCCGCAGCAATCAGCCGCTTTTTTTAGCGATTTTGGCGGTTTTAGCGGTGACAGTGGGTTTTCTGACCAACAAATCACAATGATAATTGTCACAGCGTGCTAATTCTACCAAAATTCCGTGGTAGCTCGCATTTTTAATCGGCTGTCCTTGTACCATGTGGGCAACAATGTCTGAGCCATCTTGCCCAAACCAATGTTGGGTCAGGTGAAACGCTGTTTTGGCATGCTGGATACTGATGTTTTTAACGCTGGCATTGTCATAGGCACTGGCATAATACCACTGTAACTCGATATACATAGGCGAATCAAGTAAATCAAAATACGGCTCACCGGTTTTGGCAAAACTATATTTGCTCGCCACATTGCTTCGGTAGTCCAAACTTTGCGTATCAATGGTGATGGGTTGACCCAATAATAACGTCATGGCTTCGGTATCGTGGATACTGACTTTGTTTGGCAGCGTTTGTTGCTGCCACTCATTGATGGGATAGACCACAGGCGTTGGCTGCAAGGTAGGGTTGATAGACGGATTGGCGGCTGTAGTCGATGCGGTAGTGCTAGCGGTGACACTGGCATTGCGTTGTGAGGCGATTTGTTTGACCTTATCGCAGCCAGTTAAGGTGAGTGTTAGGATAACCCACCCCCAGCCAAGATTTTTTGGCCAAGTGGGTTTATTTTGGCTAGCGCGTTTTTGGGTAGCGCCTTTTTGGGTAACGTCTTTTTGGGTAGTACCTTTTTGGGTCGCGCCTTTTTGGGTAACGCTTATCGGATGTTCTAAGCGGTTTTGACGCGGTAAAAAAAGCGTTTTGCGGGCAATTAGCTTCATTGTGTAGTGTATAACGGGTTGGTGTGAATAGCGCATTGTAACAAGGCATTGATAGCAGTTAACAGTACGCTTTTGTTGTTATTTTTAGCCACGTTGATGAAATGCTACCCTTTACACCCACCCAATCAAAACCAAAAACCAGCATTGATATAGTAGCCATAGTTATTGTAAAGTGGTGGCAATTGGTAATTTTACTCATCGTATTATAGGTTTTCCCATGTCATCAATTCCTGATTCAAACGCCCGTTATCACTGCATGGTAATCGGCAATCCGATTGCCCATAGCAAATCGCCTGATTTGCACCAAGCCTTTGCCAAACAAACGGGCATCACCTTGTCTTACCAACGCCAATATTGTCCCAACGATGTCGACAGCTTTACCGCCGTCATCGAAGCATTTTTTGCAGGTGGTGGCACAGGGGCAAATGTGACCGTACCTTTTAAAGAGATGGCATTTGCGCTTTGTCAGCAGCGCGGTGAGCTATCTGAATACGCGCGCTTGGCGGGTGCAGTCAATACCCTTGCCATCAAAGCCGGCAAACTGTATGGCGACAATACCGATGGTCGCGGTTTGGTGGCGGATTTATTGTCGCAAGGCGTCAGGTTAAAAGACGCAAACGTGGCTATTTTGGGGGCAGGTGGGGCGACTCGTGGCGCGATTTTGCCGTTGCTAGATGCGCAAGTAAAATCGCTACATATTGCCAATCGCACAGTAGAAAAAGCAGAGAATTTAACCCGATTATTTGATACCGATAGGCTCACCTTTTCAAGTTTGACGGATTTGCCCAACGATATTGAGGTGATTATCAATGCAACGTCGATAGGTCTGAGCGGTGATACCTTGCCGTTTACCAAGGATATGACGGTCGATTTTGCCTATGACATGATGTATGGCAAACCCTCGGCGTTTTTGGACTTTTTTAAGGCGAAAAATGCCAAAACCTCGGATGGCTTAGGAATGCTGGTCAATCAAGGGGCATTAAGTTTTGCGCTTTGGACGGGTAAACAAGTCGATTTGACGAATTTTCACTTTTAGCTTTTTTATAAAAAAGCGCTACGCACTCGCCTACGCTTTAGATAAAATAGACAAAACCAAAATTTGACCAAGAGAGCGCAAGAAAGCCCAATAAAAAAAGCCAGTAACAAAACTGGCTTTTTTAGTCATGCTAATTTAGCGATTCGCCTTGCCTAATTGCGCCAAAATATCACTAATTTCATTATTGGCTTGGCTTTCGGTTTGGGTGTCGCCATTTGGCGTCAAGCTATCAAATAACTGTGGCAAAAGCTCCGCCATACTTTGACGGACTTCACTTTGATCCACGCCAGTTTGTGCTGCAACTTGCGCCAACTCATTATTATCAAATAGCTGATTGATATCATTGGGATCTAGCGGTTGGTTGGATTGATCCGCACTCATCCAGGAATTGGCTTGATGACCAAATCCCATATTTTGGATTTTATTAAAAGCGCCTGATAGACCGCCATTACGCTGAATAAACATCAGCGCGATTGGCAACAAAGCCGCCATTAATATACCTTTACCACCAAAGCCACTTTGGCTTTGTGGAAATTGGTTCATACCCACGTTATTGCCCATACCACTACCTAGACCGCCGCCCATGCCACCCCCTAGCACGCTACCTAGCACTTGTCCTAGCACGCCACCTTGGGACATACCTTGATTTTGGTTCATTGCCATACCGATGATATCATCCAACCCAAAACCATTTGACTGCATTTGTGGCTGCTGCACCCCGCCGCCTAATACATTACCAAGAATATTCCCTAGACCGCCCATATCTGCTTGGCTTTGACCGCCCATTTTGCTTTGGCCCATTTTGCTTTGAATGGCACTTTGCGCCACTTGTGTTACTAGACTTGTTAATAAACCCATGGTCGTTCCCTTTTATCTTTTTCAATGATTATTGTATATCACCAATGATACCGCGCTGACGCACGCCAATTGTGTTAGGCATCTGCCTCAACACTTGGTTGATTTAATTGTAGCAATATTGAATATAACTTATATACCATTTTTGTTATCGCTTTAGCGTGTTCGCTAGCACCTTAAATTGCCGCCATGTATCGCGGTCCACTTGGTCTTGCCAAATGGTTACGCTGATTTTAGTTGGCGCTGATTCTATCAAGCCAAATGTTAAAATCACCAAGCACCCCATATCAGCGATGCCCAGCAAATTTGCCTGCCACACCGCTTGCTTATGATGTCTAGGTACTTTGACAACCCCACGTACCCACTGGATTTGCCAAGTTAAAAAATCAAAATTGTCATAGGGTAAGGTTTGAGTGTTACTTTGCGGTTTTGCGTGTAACGATGAAATAGCCAATAAGTGACAACTGGATATTTGCCCTAACCAAAGACTGGCTATAGCGACCATACCTAGCAAAAGTTTATAGGCAAGCGCCAAAGGCACCAGGGTTAAAATGCCAACTACCACCCATAAACAAGCCCCCCAAAGCAGTTTTTTATCCACACTGGGTTTGAGCGTGGCATCAATGTCAATAAATGAAGTATTATGACGCGATAAGTAGCGCTCGTTCATCTAAGTCAATTAAGAAGAAGCTTTTAACGATTTGAGCTTGGCTATCAAATCAGCAAATTCTGGCTTGGTCGGCTGATTGTGTAAAAACCAATCCAGCAAATCAGGATCTTCTTCTTTCACCAATTCTGCAAAAATTTGCTGCTCTTGTGAGTCGGCTTGTAGATAGTGCGCTCTTACATACGGGTCAAAATAATAATCGAGTTCTTTTAGCCCGCGTCTGGCACGGTAGATGACTTTGCGCTGCTCTAATGTAGGTTCTGGCTGGTTGTCACTCATGATAAATCCTTGTTATTGCGCATTAAATTCATGTAATTTTTAAATTTTTATGAAGCTTTTGCCTGTTGCGTCGCTTGCCACATCGCAAGCCCTGCTTTAGTCGCTGCTACGTTATGGGTACGCAATATACACGCCCCTTGCTGCACAGCAAATAAGGCTGCCACCATACTAGCAACATCTCTATCGGTAGGGTCATGGGGTAGATTGGCTGACTTGAGGACTTCCCCAACAAAGCGTTTACGGGATAATGCCACCATGACAGGTAAGTTAAACGTATGCAACCGATAAAATTCATTCAGCCATGCCAGATTTTGCTGGGCGTTTTTGGCAAAGCCAAACCCTGGGTCAATGATAAGATTGTCACGCCTGACCCCACCCGCCACAACCTTATCAATGCGCTGCTGTAACTCGCTAATAACATCGCTATATAAATCTTGATAATTATCTAGCTGATTCATGGTCGTTGGCTCACCGCGCATATGCATGAGCATGACAGGGATATCAAGTTTGGCAGCGGTAGCAATGGCATCGGGGCGCGTCAAGGCTCGGACATCATTCCAAATTTTGGCGCCGACTTGACTGGCGAGGGTTATCACGGTCGGGCTACTGGTATCAACCGACACCCACACTTGCTCACCAAAGCTGCGATCAATCGCTTCAACCACTTTAATGACGCGGTCAATTTCTTCTTGCTCACTCACAGGACTGGCATTTGGGCGAGTAGACTCACCACCCACATCGATAATCGTCGCCCCGTCTTTGATCATCTGCTCGGTATGACGCAAGCCTTGGTCAACATGATTATATCGACCACCATCAGAAAATGAGTCTGGTGTGACATTTAAAATACCCATGATATGCGGATAAGATAAATCAAGCGTTTGATTATGATAATGAATGGCAAAGTTGGGAATGGGCTGCAACTGCATGATGTCCACAATGATGGCTAAAATTTTTTACTATTTTAAGTGAAAAACAAAAAAACCGCTATCAAGTTGGTAGCGGTTTTTGGGTAACTCATATCATGGCTAAGTTACATTGCAGGTAACGGTGGCGGGGTTAAGCCCGAACCACTTGACGGTGGATTGCTTGGTTTATCAAAATTTACTCTAACAGGCTCTTGATAAACTTTTGGCTCCCGTGGTGGGATACCCGCCATAATGTCTTGCAATTGGTCACGGTCAATAGTTTCCCATTTCATTAACGCATCGACCATGGCATGCATTTTGTCCGCATTACCTTCAATTAATGCACGTGCGATATCATACTGCGCTTCTAGGATACGACGAACTTCATCGTCCACTTTCTGCTGTGTCGCTTCTGAGATAGTACGAGATGAGGCACCAAAGTAACCTTGATTTTCATCTTCTTCATACACCATCACACCCATGGCATCTGACATACCGTATTTGGTAACCATCGCACGCGCCATTTTGGTAGCACGTTCAAAGTCATTGGACGCGCCAGTTGATTGCTGATTGATAAAGACTTCTTCAGCGATACGACCACCAAATAAAATCGCAATGTCATTTAGCATTTTTGATTTATAGACGCTAGTCTGATCATGCTCTGGCAATTGCCAAGTGACACCCAATGCCCAGCCACGCGGCATAATAGTCACCTTATGCACAGGGTCGGTACCCGGTAGCATTTCAGCCACTAAGGCATGCCCTGCTTCATGATAAGCCGTTGCACGACGCTCTTCTTCACGCAGTACCATCGATTTACGTTCTGGACCCATATAAAGCTTATCTTTGGCTTCTTCAAAGTCGTTCATATCAACTGACGCTTTGTTGTTACGTGCAGCAAATAGCGCCGCCTCATTCACCAAATTCGCTAATTGTGCGCCACTAAAACCTGGCGTACCACGCGCCAATGAACGAATATCAACGCCAATTGTTGAGGGCAATTTTTTCATGTGTACACGAAGAATTTGCTCACGGCCTTTGATATCAGGCAAGCCGACTTGCACTTGACGATCGAAACGACCTGGGCGCAGCAATGCTTTATCGAGTACATCGGCGCGGTTAGTTGCCGCAATCACAATCACCCCATCATTACCTTCAAAACCATCCATCTCAACCAATAACTGGTTTAAAGTTTGTTCACGTTCGTCATGACCACCGCCCATGCCTGCGCCGCGATGACGACCGACAGCATCAATCTCGTCAATAAAGATGATACAAGGGGCATTTTTCTTGGCTTGTTCGAACATATCACGCACACGGCTTGCACCGACACCCACAAACATCTCAACAAAGTCAGAACCTGAAATTGAGAAGAATGGTACTTTGGCTTCCCCTGCAATCGCTTTGGCAAGCAAGGTTTTACCAGTACCGGGCGGACCTACCATCAACACACCACGTGGGATAGTTGCACCAAGTTTGGTAAATTTTTCTGGGTCACGTAGGAAGTCGACAATTTCTGTCACTTCTTGCTTGGCTTCATCACACCCTGCCACATCTGCAAATGTCACTTTGATTTGGTCTTCTGATAACATTTTGGCTTTAGATTTACCAAAACTCATCGGACCCATACCGCGACCACCACCTGCACCACCACCACTCATGTTACGCATGATGAACAAGAACAAGCCAATAATTAATAGCACAGGGAAGCTTGCAATCAGTAATTGCATCATCACGCCTTGACGTTCAGGGGTGGCACCTTGAACTTCAACATTATGCTTGATAAGCTTTGGCATTAGCTCAGTGTCAGTGACTGCAGGACGCACTGTCTCAAAGGTTGAGCCGTTTTTCTTTTCGCCAGAAATTTGCTCACCGTCAATTTTGACACTTTTGACCTGGTCAGTTGCCACTGCAGTGACAAATTGGGAGTAATTGAGCTTATCAGGTTCATTGCGGGTATCAAAATTGCTAAAGACTAGCACTAATACCCCTATCACAACTAACCACAATAAGGTATTTTTTACCATGTCGCTCACGTTATTTTTCATCCTTCGCGTTAGGGGGTTGATTAAAAAGTGGGGTTAAATCAAAATGTTTACCAAAGATAGGTAGATTTTTCACCAAAAATAGACGTTACATTAATCTTTCAATATAGCATGATATATGGATTTACCTTAACATTATCAAGCGAATTCTCTGTTATTTTCTAGTAAAAACATATTACCAATTTTTATCCAGTTAACTTCACGGATAGACTGAAGCAAATTATCTTATTTGGTAGCAATCCAATACATTTCTTTTGAGCGTGCGCGTGACGCTGCAGGCTTGATACTACGCACTTTACTAAAACGCTGCTGCATATTTTTTCGTAAGGCATCAGAGCCTTCGCCTTGGAATACCTTAATCACTAAGGTACCACCTTCAGGGAGCACTTGCTCGGCAAAGTCCATGGCAAGTTCACACAAATAAATTATGCGTGGCTGATCGACTGCGGTAAAACCAGAGGTATTGGGCGCCATATCAGATAGCACCACTTCCACTTTTTTATCGGCGACTTCTGCCATAATTTTGTCAAAGACTTCTTGCTCACGAAAATCACCTTGGATAAAGGTCACATTCTCTAGCGTATCCATCGGCAAGATGTCTGAGGCGATGAGTTTGCCATTGTCACCGACTAGTTTGCCAGCAACTTGCGACCAGCTGCCTGGAGCAGAACCCAAATCGACCACCGTCATGCCTTTTTTGATCATCTGCAGTTTTTCGTTGATTTCTAGCAATTTGTAAGCTGCTCTTGCCCGATAGCCATCGCGCTGGGCGAGTTTGACATAGTGGTCGTCAATGTGCTCTTTCATCCACGCACGGCTACTTTTAGACAATTTTTTGTTGGTAATACGCGTTGCCATAATTCTCTACAAACTACCCTTTATATATAGTTTAAAAATTCTTCACTTGGGATTTGGCTAAAAAACCCAAAGCCATCCTAGAATGACCATTGGTAAATTTTGACAATCTCAAGGGTTAAGGCTGTTATTTTAGCATATTTCACCCAGTTAGCTTGTGTTAACTCATGGATTGGCTATTGATTTTTTTTAATCCAGTGATTTTTGTAGATTGATAAGTCATGGCAGCGTTTTGCCTATGTGTTTTTGCCTATGTATTGCCCATAATTTATTAGGCAAAATGATTAATATGGTATAATGCTAGTTAATTTTTTTATAGGTCAATTGACAGTTATGGCAAATTCAAGCTTATCAAATGCGGATATCAAACATTTAAAAGGCATCGGTCACCAGCTGAACCCTGTGGTAATGATTGGGGGTCAAGGCGTTACCCCAACCGTTATTGAAGAAATTGGGCGCGCACTGACCGATCATGAGCTGATTAAAGTAAAAATCCCAGCCGGTAGCAAAGCAGATCGTGACGCTGTGGCAAATGCGATTGTTGAAGCCACTGATGCGATTTTGGTCACCAGTATCGGTCGTATGGTGTTATTACTACGTCGCAATCTGGACGCCAATCCTAAGTTATCAAACTTGGCACGTTTTGGCTAAGGCTACAATGGACGCATTACAGGGTGTGACATTCGCACTGACGAGCGCGGCTGAACCACTCACCGTATCGGCAATACTGGACTACCAGCTCTCAGTACATGTGGTCGCCGATAGTAAATTTTTAACGCTCTTATTTGATGCTACCCATCCCAAGATTGATGATAGTCAAACCGCTCTACAAGCTGGTCTATGGGCAAATTTTCCGACATTTAGCCCATTGGTACTTGAACGCGTGATGCGCCAAGATTATTTATGGCAAGCAGATTGCTTTGAGTGTTTTATTGCCAAAGATAGCCAAGCGGATAGCCCGTATCTTGAGGTCAATTTGGCGACCAATGGTGAGTTTAATCTTTATTATTTTGACAGCTATCGGACACCGAATGCATTACCTCCTCGGCGCTTGCCTATCACAGCGCTGACTTATGGCGAGGATATCAATTTTTTTAGCCAAGCCGTTACACAAGATAGCGAGCTTCCGCTTGTTTTTTGGTGTTCTGCAAGTTCATTACTCCTCACCCATGTACGAGCCGTACAGCAGCAATATGCGTTTAGCGTTGGTACTTTTCGTGTCGGTATGACATTTGCCAAATCAGCATTGGACAAGCTGGTTGGTGCAAATGGTAATTATGCGCTAAATCCAACGCGTGTGATTCAGCAACCGTCATACAATGGATTAGCAAATAGCTTAGCTCCAACAGTCGATGAAATGAGTTATTGGGCCATACAGCATGCACACCCAGCGGACTTTCATAACAAGGCACACTGGATAAACACCTAAATTAGGATGATTTTAAACCATAGCACAGCGAAAAATAAAAAACTGGCTTAAAGCCAGTTTTTTTATATATCGAGATATTGTCACGATTAACGCGCTGGCGCCATTGCTAAGTAAGTTTGCGGATTGACAGCTTGACCATTTTGGCGCACTTCATAATGTAGATGGGCGCCTGTTGAACGACCCGTGTTGCCTACCGCCGCGATTTGCTGGTTTGCATACACCGTATCGCCAACGTTAACATAGTTTGCAGAGGTATGTGCGTAACGCGTGACAGTACCGTTGCCATGATCTACTTCAACATGACGACCATACCCTGTACCCCAACCTGAGAAAGTCACCACACCATTACCTGTGGCATAAATAGGGGTGCCGATGGGAGCAGCAAAGTCCATGCCTTTATGAAACTGTGATTTACCAGTGACAGGGTGGATACGATAGCCGAAACCTGAACTCATGCGCGCAGATGACGTAATTGGGCGCAATGCCAACATGCCATTACCCGCATAGCTGCCCATTGCAGGCATGTTGATAATGGTGGTTGGCTGGGTCGATAGTTTTTGTGCTAAACTTGCGAGGCGGTCTTCTTTTTGCTGGGTTTGCTGGCTTAGATTTTTGATGGCGGCATTGACGGCGTCTGAAGGCAGATAATAATCTTCACCATCATCTTCACGAACAATAACTTGACTGGTTTTACCGGCATTGGTAATCGATAGAATTTGAGCTTGTGCAACACTCATTGTGGTTAAAGCAACAACTGGCAATGCGATTAGAGCTAATTTCATCTTTTATCCTTTGTTAAACCTTATGCTATTAAACCCTGTGCCAATGTCATTTGAACGCATTGGCAAGATTTAATTCACTATAATTTGGTCTTAAAATCACCTACACTAAGACCCAATACTAAGACTAAATCAAATTTTTTGTCGCTTAACTACCCACCACACTGCTCATTGACTATGAAAAAACCAACCAATCATCTTGCTTCTCGCACTGAGCGTCTTGCCAACTATCAATTACCGTTTCAAAAAAAGCTGCATCAATTACAGCAATTGACGGACGATGTTCGCAGTGCTTGGCAAAACGTATTGACTGAGGAAGTCTTAGCAAGCTTACAAGTAATTGCTTGTGAATCGTTTATACTTGTGGTTAGTACAAATAGTCATACCCTTGCCAATCACCTCAATTACAACCAGCAGCACCTACTGTCAACACTACAAGCGTTCGATAACAATTTTTATCAATTTAATCAGTTACGATTTCGCGTGGTGATTGTCAAACCTTTTAATGGCTCGCAAATGCCAGATTTACAGTGTAATCACAATGTTAGCAATGTAAAGAATTGTGAGCTAAGCGAATATACGAAGCGAAATATAACACAGCTATGTGACCTTGTCACGGACAACGAGCCACTTAGAACGGCGTTACAAAAACTGATAAAAGACTAAAGCAGCCAATTTACAATGTAACTTTATGTAAATTATGTTGCTGATATCGCAAGATTTATCAATAGATTAATGGCTTATGCAAGTGAAAGTAAAGATATAGGAATAAATTTACAATCATCCTCGTAGATAAAGATATCTTTTTTTTTATTTTTACTGCGCTTATAGTAGCCAATGGCTAAAAAAAGATATCCAAAAATGAAATGTTAAAGTTGGTTGGTTAGTTTTATTTAGTGTAATAAAATGATAACTTGTTGATGAAAAAATGTTACTAACCAAACAATAGGTAAAATTTTTTGATTAATAAAAATACACAATAAAATTAATAAATTTAAATAAATCTAGTTAACATTGTCATTTTTTGTTACAACTTTATAGTTATTTTCATCACTAAATAAAGCCTGTAACAATTTATTATTGAGCGCATGACCTGACTTGTAAGCGTAAAACTCACCCAAAATTTGGTGCCCTGCAAGGTATAAGTCACCAATCGCATCTAGTACTTTATGGCGTACAAATTCATCGTCAAAGCGTAACCCTTCAGGATTAAGTACGCCACTATCATCTAAAACAATGGCGTTTTGCATACTACCCCCCAGCCCTAAGTTATTGCTTTTTAGGTATTCAATATCTTTTAAAAAGCCGAATGTGCGCGCTTTGGCAATATGCTCGATAAAATTGCCTTCATTAAAATCCAATTTAAACTTTTGATGTGAGCCATTAAACGCAGGGTGATTAAAGTCAATTTGAAAATCTAATACAAATCCATCGTAGGGACGAAAGCCTGCAACTTTATCCTCCACGCGAACCTCAATTGGTTGCAACACCTGAATATAGCGTTTGGCAGACGTTTGCTCGGCAATACCCGCTTGTTGCAATACCTTCACAAATTCGATGGCACTACCATCCATGATTGGAATTTCAGGGGCGGACACTTCGATTTGTAAATTATCAATTTGAAGCGCGGCGATTGCACTCATCAAATGCTCGACTGTCCCAATGCGCTGACCTAACTCATTGGTGAGATTTGAGGACATCATGGTATCGGTTACCGCATGATAGATAGCGGGAATGGGCTTTGCCTGTGCGACATCGCTACGTAAAAACTGAATCCCATAGTCAACGGGTGCAGGAGAAAAGCGCAGGTGTACAGGGTTACCACTATGTAAGCCGATGCCTTCAAGATTGATGGGTTGTTGAATAGTACGCTGCTGCATAATGCCCCCTAGTAGATTGCATTCATCCTTAGCCAAAGCTAGGTTGATATAATTTGTTACATTTGGCTATTCTACCATTGTCCCTTTCCACATCATAGTGATGCTTGATTGATTTTATCGACCTTTATGATTGACTCCAGTGATAAAAAAACCCCACAACGATTAAGCTGTGAGGCTTTTGAAAAATCATACGGTATCTTAGCGATTTTGCTGGCGACGTAGATAATCTTGAATACTGTTGCCTGTGCGTTGTGGCTGCGAGGATTGCGGTTGCGCTGGCGCAGGCTCGATAGCTTGCTGTACAGGTGGCTGAGGTGTAGGGATGGATTGTGGTATATCACGGCGTGCCGCATACGCAGGTTCATGCGTGCCTGCTTCCACTTTGTGGGTGCTAGAGGCATCTGATACAAAATCTCTAGCTGGGTGCTTTGGGGTATTATCTAGTGTAAGACCCGTTGCCACCACGGTCACTTGGATTTCATCGCCCATATCTTCATCAAATACCACGCCGTAGAAGATGTTGGCTTCGTCAATATCCACCAAGCTATGCACTTTTTGGGTAATGCGTTCTTGCTCTTCAAAATTGAAGTCTGAACTTGCCACCACGTTGACCAATAGACCTTTGGCATTTTTAAGCAATAAGTTGTCAAGTAATGGGCTTTTGATGGCTTTTTCAGCGGCGATTTCGGCGCGGTCTTCCCCACTGCCTTTACCGATACCCATCATCGCATGACCCCTTGAGGTCATTGCCGTGCGAATATCGTTAAAGTCGATGTTAATAAAACCATCTTTTGAAATCATATTAGAGATACCTTGAACCGCTTGAAGTAAGACTTCATCGGCTTTTTTGAAGGCATCTTTCATAGAGATTTTGCCATACACTGTCATCAATTTATCGTTAGGGATAGTGATGATGGAGTCGACAAAGTTAGAAAGCTGCTCAATACCTTCTCTAGCCACCTTATTACGTCTGCCACCTTCAAAGGTAAATGGCATGGTCACTACGGCAACAGTCAATACGCCCAACTCTTTGGCAAGTCTGGCGATGACTGGCGCAGCGCCTGTACCTGTACCACCGCCCATACCCGCGGTAATAAATACCATGTCAGAATTTTCTAACAATTGACGAATTTGTTCTTCATCGCTCTCAGCTGCTTCACGCCCTACTTCTGGGTTGGCACCTGCGCCCAAGCCGCGGTTGTTATTTTTGATACCGAGCTGGATTTTATTGGGCGCTGACAGGCGGTCAAGCGCTTGTCTATCGGTATTGGCACAGACGAAGGTAATGCCTTTTACACCATTTTGTACCATGGTTTCAACGGCATTGCCACCGCCGCCGCCGACACCGATGACGGTTAAACGGGCTGAATCGGCAAATGTATCAGTGTGATCTTGTACAATACTAAACTTCGCTTCCATAATTGAAAATCTCCGTATGCTGTCAAGTAGGCTTAAGCAGCATAAATAGCAAACATATTAAATTAAATATCAATTAAATCATTACACAATTAGTGGATTTTAGAGTCAATCATAACATGAGCACTCTTAAAATACTAAATATCTCTTTTTTAGAAAAATTTACCAAAAAATTTATTCACAGTTTTGAGTTTTTCTCGCATGGGCTTAACTTGCAAAGAGTCAGGTGAGCTTTTCTCGCTATGATGAAACGCCTCACTTTGACTATATAACAGTGTGCCAAACGCGGTTTGGTATTTACGCTCACCAATCATTGCCGCAATGGTGCGAAGCTTGTCATCATCACCATATTGGGTATAGGCAGAAATCGCTGAGTGTTGATTGACCTTGTTTACTTTATTGGCAAAGATTTTTTTGGCTAATGGCAATAATCCACGCATTTCAGCACCACCGCCCGTGATCACATAGCCTTGTTGTAAAAACTCACTTAGTCCTTCTTTATCCAGCTCTTTTTTAATATGACCTAAAATACTGATATAGCGGGCTTCCGTGACTTCAAGGAGCTCAAGCATATTAATGGTTTTTTCATCGTCATGCTGTGAACGCTTGATGGTAAAAAATTGGCTTGAGTCAATCCCATGGCGATCGACATTGGCTTGGGATTTTTTCATATTCTCTGCTTCAGCAATGGTGACATCTAGCAGCATAGAGATATCCAGTGTTGCGTGATGTCCGCCTTCGGCAAAACAATGGGTATAAATCAGCTTATCTTCACGGTAAACGCAGATACTGGTCGTCGATGCCCCAATATCAATCAGACATACGCCATGGTATTTTTCTTCGGGTAATAAACCATATTCAGCGGTAGATACGGCATCAAATAGCATTTGGTCGATACTAACATCACATTCTTGCAGCAGTTGCTGTAAATTTTGGCGACCTTTAACCGGCATCATCATCAGATGATACAGCACCATCAAGTCACTCGCTTGCATCCCAATCGCATCATCAATCATCTCAGCATTGCCATCTAAAGCAATACCTTGCTGGGCATAATGCATCAAATACAAATCATCTGTAAGATGTTTGTTTTTCGCTTGGGTTAGTGCGGCGACCACGTCTTTGGCTTGTACGATATCGTGTTTGATTTTGACTTCGCCCACACTATTGACGCTTTGCAAATCTGGGGTAGAAAAGCTAAGCCAAACACTGTTTACGCGGCAATTTGCCATGTCTTCAGCGTTTTGAATAGATTGTTTGATAGCAGATTTTAGACGTTCGCGGTGGCGAATGGTACCTTGCGCGAAATCATGGTTTTTGACGGTAGATAAACCGATAATACGAATATCTTGCGCACTGTGGATTTGACCAATCACAGTATGAATAGCAGTAGCACTTAGGTGGACGACGACGATCAGATCTGGCTTTTTCATAGAACACTACAAAATTATGTTTCACCTAATGGCTGGGGTTGGCAGGGATTTTTAAGGCTTTGGTTTTCGAATCGGTTGTTGAGTTGGCATCGGTCACGGATTTAGTATCATCCGATTTGGCATTGACGGCAGTTGTATCACTTGCTTGCTGTGTGACAGGTCGTTTGGTAATTGCCATGCCGTTTTTATAGCGTAAATCCACCGTTTGCAGCATTTTAAGCTGTGGTTTAAGCTGATTTTGTAACATGATGCTCAGTCGATACAGTTTTTCTGACGTATTGTCATTATCAACCAGTACCCGCAGTCCGTTATCAAAACGAAATAGCCATGCCATTCTGGGCGTTACGATGACTTCTTCAATTTTCATACCCAGTGGCATAAACCAATCACTAACTTGCTTGATTTGCTGCATCATGACAACGGCATTTTGGCTATCGCCTTGTAGCTGCATCAAGCTAGGGTTATTTAAGTCATTGCTATCGGCGGGCTTAAATACCGTACCATTGGCATCGACTAAACGTTCACTACCAAACTTGGCAACGGCTTGGCGCGGCACTACATTGACCACAATACCTTGTTGCCAATCACGGCGCACATCGGCTTGCCCTACCCAATCTACCGTCTCAAGTTTTGCTAGATAGCTTTGCAAATCAGCTTTGAGCAGATTTGTGTCGGCTTTTTCGCCCAATAATTGCTGAAGCTGCAGGGTTTGCTGGGTATTTAACCCCTTATGCTGCAAACTAATTGCTGCATTGGGTAATTTGTTGAACACATTAATCGCCAAAGCCGCTAATATCAGCAACAATAACACAACGCCAAGCATTAACAACTTTGGCAGCAGCTGATGAAAGCGATTAGGGAGCGTATTATCTAGAGAAGCAGTTGCCACAAATGAATTTGCCATATTGACCAATCATAACTCGGTCTAAAATTATTAATTACTAAAATCTCAACAACAAAAATCACAATAACTAAAAATATTACAAGGATTTATGCCAAGAAGCATATCATAGCAAATTCAATGAAATGAATGGTAAATAGATAATACGCTTCTAGACAATTCAAGTACTTTTTTTGTAAACAAATATAAACGAAAACGACTTAATTGCTCAACGTTTGTTCTAAGATACGCACGCATAGCGTCGCAAAATCCATGCCACGCGCTTTTGCTGCCATCGGCACCAGACTATGACTGGTCATACCTGGCACCGTATTGAGTTCAAGTAGATATAGCGTGCCTTCGTCATCTCGTAAAAAATCCACGCGTGACCAACCTTTGCCCCCAATGGCGGCAAACGCTTTTCTGGCGATTTGTTGCATGGTTTGCTCTTGCGCCTCGCTCAAATCTGATGGGCATTGGTAGACGGTATCATCACGATTGTATTTGGCTTCGTAGTCATAAAACTCGGTCGTTGGGATGATACGAATACTGGGCAACACCTCATCACCGAGGATTGAGCAAGCATACTCACCGCCTGTGATGGCTTTTTCTGCCAAAATAGCGCCGTGGTATTGTTTGAGCTGTGGGTAAGTCTTGGCAAGCTCGCCCACTTCTTTAATTTTAAAGACGCCGACACTACTGCCTTCAGCGGCGGGTTTGACAAACAGTGGTAAACCTAGCTGCTGTTCGATAGCGGTAAAATCGGTATTGTCGTCAAGCACGACATAAGGTACGTTTGGTAAATCTAACGCTTGCCAAACTAGGCGGTTGCGAAATTTATCCATGGCAATTGCAGAGGCTAACACGCCACAACCGGTATACGGAATATTAAAACCGTCTAGCACCCCTTGCAGGCTACCATCTTCGCCAAAAGTGCCATGCAGCACATTAAATACGCGGTCATAGTCGCGCAGTTTTGAGATATCTGTTTCTTTCGGGTCAAAGTGATGGGCATCCACGCCTTTAGCGAGTAGCGCATCAAGCACAGCTTTACCACTCGTCAGCGACACTTCACGCTCAGCACTCCAGCCGCCACAGACAACCGCCACTTTACCAAATTGTTTGACATCGATAAGCTCTGACATATTGATTCCTAATCTTTTGTTAACCGAATTTATTGCTATAATTATTTCACACAAATTTTTAAACTATCGCTTGGTTATGACTTAGCTATGGTTTGGGTATGTCTTAGTAATTTTTTTCACTCATAAAATAATCGCCTGCTGGCAGCATGGGCAAGCTACAACAGCTTTTCAATACCTTAGTTTCATAACCGTTTACCGCGTGGTTTTCAATCAAGCGGTTGTTCAATCAAATGGTTATTTGTCCGCGAGAAATAAATTGTTTTTTGCCAAATCCAGACAGAGTTGACCCACGTTACCCGCCCCTTGGGTAATCAGCAAATCATTGCCTTTTAACATACTACCTAGCACCTGACGGATTTGACCCATGTCATTGATATTCAGCATAATCGGCTCAACTTGTCCGCGGGTGCGAATGGTACGGGCAAGACTGCGACTATCCGCGCCTTCAATCACCGCTTCACCTGCGCTATACACATCGAGTAGCATCAACACATCGACTTGTGACAATACGTCCACAAAATCATCGAAGCAATCACGGGTACGGGTAAAACGGTGAGGCTGGAAAATCATCACCAAGCGGCGATCGGGATAGCTTTGGCGAGCCGCTTTGATGGTCATTGCCACTTCGGTTGGGTGGTGACCATAGTCGTCAATCAATAGCACATCGCCTGCGCCATCTTTGACAGGGTAGTTACCATTGTTTTCAAAACGTCTGCCCACGCCGGCAAATTTTTTGACCGCTTGGCAAATGGCTTCATCACTGACACCTTCATCGGTGGAGATGGTGATAGCCGCTAACGCGTTATAGACATTATGAATACCAGGAATGTTCAAAGTAATCGGCAGTGGCTCACGGTCTTTACGCAGTACGGTAAAATGGGTTTTGGTGCCGTCCGCCACCACATCAATGGCTTGCACATCGTTATGTTTTTCCAGCCCATAAGTCAACACAGGGCGCGCGATTTTATCAATCAGTCCGTACAACTCTTTGTCATCACCGCACAATACTGCCAACCCATAAAACGGCATATTTTGTAAAAACTGCACATACGCGGCTTTTAGTTTGTCAAAACTGCCGCCATAGGTTTCCATATGGTCTTGGTCGATATTGGTGACAATCGCTGCCATCGGACGCAGCGATAAAAATGACGCATCAGACTCATCCGCTTCCGCCACCAAATAACGGCTTTGACCTAATGACGCGTTTTTGCCTGAGGCGTTAAGTTTACCACCAATCACGTAAGTAGGATCTAATCCTGCTTCGGTTAAAATCATGGTAAGCAGGCTAGTGGTGGTAGTTTTACCATGCGCACCCGCTACTGCAATACCATGACGGTAACGCATGAGCTCACCTAGCATATCGGCGCGGCGTACCACAGGAATACGTCCTGACAAGGCGGCTTGGATTTCTGGATTGGTATGATCAATGGCTGATGACACCACGACCACATCGGCTTCACTGATGTTTTTGGAATCATGCCCGATAAACACTTGAATGCCCATTTGGGTCAAACGGTCGGTCACTGGGCTTTGTTTGATGTCTGAACCGCTAACCATATAGCCATGATTATGGACAACTTCGGCAATACCGCACATCCCTGCCCCACCAATACCGACAAAATGCACGTGGCGAATACGGCGCATCTCTGGGATTTCGACCACGCGCTTGGTAATTTTTTTGGTGACACTGTTGGTTTTTTCAGGTTTTTCAGTAGATTGGGCAGTGGCAGTTTTGGCTAATTTTGACATAGACAGGCTCAATGATAAATGACTTATAAATTGTAGAAAATAATTAAGGGTTTAACTGGGATAAAATGGCATCGGCAGCCAGCTGTGTGGCATTGGGTTTGGCAAATTCACGTGCTTTTTCTGCCATCGCTAAAATTTGATGACGGTCGAGCTTGGCTAAAATCGCACTTAGACTCTCTGCCTTTAATTCTTTTTGCGGCATTAAAAACGCGGCGCCATGTTCTGATAGGGTTTTGGCATTGGCCGTTTGGTGATCATCGACTGCATGGGGCAGCGGCACAAATACCGCAGGCAATCCAACCGTGGCAACTTCTGTGACCGTGAGCGCCCCAGCACGGCAGACTATCACATCTGCCCAGCTATATGCTTCTGCCATATCTTTGACAAATGGCAAAATCTCATATTGGGTTGATTGGAGCTGTGCTTCGCTATATACCGCTTGGGTAGCCTCTTGGTTGTTTTTACCACATTGATGCCGCACTTGCCATGGCTTGGCGTCTGGCATACTTTCTAATTTTTTTAGCGTGGGCGCGATATGATTATTTAGCGCCTGAGCACCCAAAGAACCGCCAATGACCAATAGCTTTAAAGGACTGGTATCATTGACATCAATACGGGCTTTTGGTGGCGGTACCTGTACGATAGCCTCACGTACGGGGTTGCCAACTGTCATTACTTTATTAGAAGGTAGTTCGGTGAAGGTATTTGGGAAGGCTTCTAACACTTGATTAGCAAGCTTAGATAGATAGTTATTACTCATGCCTGCGATGGCATTTTGTTCATGAATCAAAATTGGTATTTTACAAAATTTGGCGGCCAATCCGCCGGGTGCGGTCACATAACCACCAAACCCTACCACGATGTCGATTTTATTGGTTTTGATGATTTTGATAGCCGCTAATGTTGCTTTGAGTAAGGTTGACGGCGCTTTAAATAAGCGTTTGATACCGTTACCGCGTAACCCCTGCATATTGATGGCATGGTAGGTAAAGTCGTAATGTTGTAGCAACTCATTTTCCATACCGACTAGGGTGCCGAGCCAATGTACTTGGGCACCTGATTGTTGTAACGCTTGAGCCACCGCAATCGCGGGAAACACATGCCCACCCGTGCCTGCTGCCATCATCAGCACGCGCGGTTTTTGCATCGTTGGCTCACTCATTACAAAATCCTTATTCAATCGATATATTCATTGGGATTATCCCATCATAAAAGACCGATTATTTGGAAAAACAATCACCATAAAAATGGCAAAATCATAGCATTCTTTTTATACCTTTAAAAGATAAAAGGTTATTTTATAAAAAAACCCTTGAATCACTGTTCAAGGGTTTTTGATAACTTTGTTGCGTGTTTAACTTATTTTAATGACTCACCTAAAATCACACCGCCGTCTTTTTTGGTAATCATCACCGTCGCTGAACGTGGTGTAGTACCACCAGCAATTGCGCCCCATGTGACCCCTGGTTGATCTTCGCCTGGATGTTGGATATTGATGAAGAGCGTTTTAAAGTCTGGCGTTAAGGTGATACCCGTTACTTCACAACCTTTTGGACCCACAAAGAAGCGTTTGATATTTTGTTCTGTAGCTTGCATACCAACGCGGGTTTTTTGACCTACGCTTGAAGTTACTTCTTTACCATCATTGACTTTACCTGGCAGCGCAGCTAGAAGCATACAGTTGGTTCTGCTAGTGTAAGCACCGTCATCGGTTTGAATCCACAATACGCCACGTGGGTCGAAGTATAAGCCATCTGGTGAAGACAAATCGTTATTGGCGTTTAAACCAGACAGATTTTCTGCGGTTAAATCATTTGGCGCTGCAAATAGGTAGATATCCCAGTTAAAGCTGGTAGCTGTATGGTCGTTACCTTTTTCAGCCCAACGAATGATATGTCCGTTACGGTTACCCTTGTTGGTAGCATAGTTACGTGGGTTAGCTGCATCTACCGGATATGAAACGCCACGATTAGAATTGTTGGTTAATGTGACATAAACTTCACCCGTCACAGGGCTGACCGATACCCATTCTGGACGATCCATTCTAGTTGCACCTAGTGCGTCACCCGCAATACGAGCATGTACCAACACATCAGCTTGGTTAGCAAACGCGTATTTTGCATAAGACGCAGTTAATGCGCCTGTACCAAACGTTAATGGTTTCCATTCACCTGTACCATCATCTTTAAATACTGCAACGTACAAAGTACCTTTATCTAAGAACCTGTTCACGATTAAAAAATATGCTAGGATAAGCTACGTAATCAATTAATAACCGAATCAATCACCATGAGAAAAGCCTATCCAAGCGACATTAGCCGAAAACAATTTGAGCACATACTACCGATTTTAGAAAGTGCAAGGAAGAAGACCAAACCAAGAACGGTTGACCTTTATGACGTATTTTGTGGGTTATTGTATGTACTAAGAACAGGTTGCCAGTGGCGACAGCTGCCGCATGACTTTCCCAAATGGCGCACCGTCCACGCCTACTTTCAGAAATGGAGCGAGCTTGACGAAGAAGGCAACAGCCTTCTTGACCAAGCCTTAAAAAAAATTGGTCAAAAAAGCCTGAACTTCAGCTACACCCATATCAGCAGGATGGCGTTTGCCATGAAACAGGATGTAGCGGCGAATCCAGAACATATACGCTTGCTCGGTACGGAAGGCATAATGACGTACACATAGGGCATCACGCACGAGGTCAAGGAATTTTTTGGTGGGTTCATTCATGCCTCCCATTGTCGCCGATAACCGTTTCTGCGACACATTGATGTATAATAGCCGAATATGCTATATTATACGATATATTGTCGTATAGTATGTAGTTAGCTACTGAAGTTACGCACCGCTAATAGCCTTAAGCTGGGCAAAAGCCGACTGATTAGCGGAGACGAGTAACTTTAAACGCAAAGCGAAATGATTTAACTTGGTTTTGATTTTCA